>JBDRHU010000090.1:0-13874 GCA_043816565.1 Patescibacteria group bacterium | reverse complement strand
AACCGAGAGTTCAGCGACCTGATCAATGATCTTGAGCAATTTGTCGGAAACTTTACTTTCTTTTTTTTTGACTTCTTTTTTTGTATCAGCCATTGTTTTCACCTCCTTTATCGGCAACTGCTTGTAACACCATTACCAATTTACTTTGATTGAATTTTAAGGCCAAGACTAGACGAACCAAGGGATTGGCCAGGCCACCAACAAATTGTGCTAGCAAAACCTCTTTGCTAGGCAGATTGACTAGTTTTTTAAGTCCGTCAGCTAAAATCAGTTTGTTGTCCAAAACTCCAAGTTTGAATTCTGGTTTTTCCAACTTTTTACTGGTCTCGTCAATTGTTTTTAGAGAAGCCAGTTCGTCTTGGTTAGAAAAAACAACTGCGGTTGGGCCAGTTAAAGTCTGATCTAGGCTAATTCCAATCTTGGCGAGAGCTCGAGAAATCAAAGTGTTTTTAATTACCAGCATCTGACCACCAGATTCAGTCACTTCTCGACGCAAGGCAGTAATTTGTTCGGCAGTCAGACCTTGATAGTCAACCAGAGCAGAAGACTTAGCTGATTTAAATTTCTCAACCAAATCTTCAACGGCGTATAACTTTGCTTGTTTAACCATTTTTTTTATATATCAAAAAAACAAAAAACCTCGGCCGAACCGAGGCAATTCTAGCTATTAACTACTAACTATTAGCTAATAATTATTAACCTGGGTAGGATTTATCCGCCAATCGGCGGACCTACTGTCTTCGGTCTTGACATATACTATCACGAACAACGGTAAAGTCAATGGCGATTAGTTGTTAATCAATTTTTCCAGCATTTGCCATCTTCGTTTTTTTTCTTTTGGTGGAATGTTGTCTGGTAAGCCACTGGCTTTGGTTCCTGGTCTAGGGGAGTATTTATTCAGGTACGCTTTTTTGAACCCGATTTTTTGACAGAGCTTGATGGTGTTTTGAAAAGCCGACTCGGTTTCTCCTGGGAAACCAATCAGAATATCGGTAGTGATTTCAGCTTCGGGAATGGTTTTTTTAATTTTTCTGATTAAAGACAGATAGTTTTGACCGGTATAGCCTCGGTTCATGGCTTTTAATATCTGGTTGTCTCCTGATTGGATGGGAATGTGGATTTCTCTAGAGATGTTTGGACGCTTGGCAATTACTTTAATTAGTTTGTCCGAGAAGTTTCTAGGATTGGCTGACATGAAAGACAACAGTTTGACACCTTCTACTTTGGCCACTTCTTCAACTAGTTTGGGAAAGTCGGGGTAGCTGTTAACATTTTGACCCAAGAGCATAATCTGGCCTAATCCCTTTTTGACAGCACAGTTAACATCTTTAAGAATATTGACTTGTTGCCGATATGTTTCTCTGCCTCTGGCGTAGGGGACAATGCAGTAGCTGCAAAAGTTGTTGCAACCGTTTGAAATCGGAATGTATCCAATTTCTCCTTGGTGTTTTTGTGCTTGGTCAAATCCAGCCAGTTCTTCGATTGCTTTTATCTCAACCTTGTAGTCGCCCCGCAGTTTTTGCTTGTTTTTAATCAACCAACCGGCCAAACAGCCGGTTAGGATAACTTGTTTGCCTTTGAGCTTGTTGAGCAGACCGTAGACTCGGTTTTCGGCTGATTCTCTGACGATACAACTGTTGATGACCACCAAATCAGCTTCTTTAATAGTCTTAGATTTCTTTAGGCCCTTTCTTTCTAAGGCAGTTTCAACCCTCTGGCTATCGGCCACATTCATTTGGCAACCAAAAGTTTTAATAAACCAAGTTTGCTTCTTCGAAGTGGAATATTTCATGGCGAGTGAATTATACCGCGAAAATGGTAAAATGAATTTATGAAGGAAGATCGAGTATTAATTTTGGGTTCCGGTCCGGCCGGGTTAACAGCGGCAATTTACTTGGCTCGAGCTAGCAGGGCGGTTTCGATCATTCGCGGTCCTGAACCTGGGGGACAACTGGCCACTGGACCCTTCATTCACAACTTTCCTGGTTTCCCAGATGGCATTGCCGGTTCTGAACTGATGCAGAAAATGGAAAAGCAAGTGGTTGGCTTTGGGGCAAAGTTGATTGATGGAGAAATCACTAAAATCGAGACTGATTCATCGGGGTTTGTTTTAACCGACCAAACTGACAAACAATATCAGGTAAAAGCGGTAATTGTCGCTACTGGGGCTTCGCCTCGAGAGTTGGGAGTTACCGGGGAAGAAAGATTAAGGGGCCGAGGAGTTTCTTATTGCGCTACCTGTGATGGCTACTTTTTTAAAGACAAGGTAGTGGCTGTTATTGGTGGAGGGGATACTGCTTTGGTTGAGGCTGATTTTTTGTCTCGATTGGCCAAAAAGGCTTACCTGGTTCACCGTCGGGCTGAGTTTCGAGCTGATCAGTTTAATCAAGAGCTGGTTAAAAAGAATCCCAAAATCGAACTGGTTTTGAATACCCAAGTAGTTGAATTTTTAGGAGATCAGAAATTGACTGCCATTAAGTTGACAGGAGAGAAAGCGGGAGATTTGGTGGTTGATGGTGCTTTTTTAGCTATCGGTCACCAGCCCAATACCGAGTTTTTGAAAGGTTTTTTGAATTTAGACAGCGACGGTTTTATTATAGCCAGGCACCATGTGGTTACTTCGGTTGAGGGAGTTTTTGCTTGTGGTGATGTTGTCTCCGGTAACTGGCGTCAGGCGATTATCGCTTGTGCCACCGGGGCTTGGGCAGCCGAACAGACGATTGAGTATTTAAAGAAATTGGCATGAAGTTACCAGCTTCGCTTCAGAACCTAATTAATTTCTTCGAACAGTTGCCGGGTATTGGTCCTAAAAGTGCCGCCAGATTGGTTTTTTATCTTTGGCAGACTCCGGACAGCTTTGTTAGTCGTTTTGCCCAGGCCCTGCTAGACCTGAAAGCCAAAACTAAGCAGTGTTCGGTCTGTTTTAATCTGGATGAGACCAACCCCTGCTCGGTTTGTAGTGACAAGAAACGTCAACAATCGCTTGTTTGTGTTGTTGAAAGACCGCTAGATGTTTTGGCCTTGGAGAGAATGGGAGGGTTTGCCGGTGTTTACCATGTTCTCGGTGGAGTCATTAATCCATTGGAGCATGTTGGGCCGGAAGAGTTGACCATTAGGCAATTGCTCAATCGGGTTAAAAACGGTCAAATAACTGAGTTAGTTTTAGCGACCAATCCAACCATGGAAGGTGAGGCCACCGCCCTTTACATTGCCCGGCAAGTAAACGAAAAGAGTTCCGCCGTCAAAGTAACCAGATTGGGTCGAGGATTGCCGACCGGAGCCGACTTGGATTATGCTGACAGCTGGACTCTTAAACAAGCCTGGGAAAACCGAAAAGAATTAGGAGCATGAAAAAAGCAGTTTTGAAAACTCTAATTTATGCCGACTTGTTTGATTACCCACTGACAGCCGAGGAACT
Organism: Patescibacteria group bacterium; assembly: GCA_043816565.1. Classification (GTDB taxonomy): domain Bacteria; phylum Patescibacteriota; class Microgenomatia; order UBA12405; family JAHJSD01; genus JBDRHU01. The sequence goes on along the minus strand of JBDRHU010000090.1, from coordinate 10,456 downwards.
ATATCGACGACTAATAGGGAAACGATTGTTAAACAATCCCTTTAAAGATAAATTTTACTTTTTACCTGGTCGGCAGAAATTGCTTAAGCTTCGTCGGGAAAGGGAGTTAGTGACTAGTAGGAAAATGACTAGGGCCAAACAACTGGCTGGGTTGTTAAGATTAATCCCGACTGTCAAACTGGTTGGGGTGACCGGGTCGGTGGCGGCTAACAATGCCAAGTCGGAGGATGATATTGATTTTTTGATTATTGCCCAATCCGGTTGCTTGTGGACGACCAGGTTTTTGGTGACCCTTTTGCTTTGGCCAGTCAAAAGAAAATCTAAAAAAACTTCTGTTAAAGATAAAAATAAGATTTGTCTCAACCTTTTTTTAGACACCGACCACTTGGGCATTTTCGCCAAACAGAAGGATCTGTTCTTGGCCCATGAAGTTTTGAACTTAAAGTTAGTTTGGGACAGAAATGACACTTATCAGAAATTTCTAAAGGCCAATTATTGGGTTAAAGAGTTTTTACCGAACTGCACCCCCTCTCCTGTCATCCTGAGGAGCGAAGCGACGAAGGATCTCCTCGAATTGGGATTCTTCTCCGCCAGTCGGCGGATCAGAATAAGCAAAGCTTGTTTTGAACACAAAATGACGATAACGGCGAAATTTGCACGAATGCAAAACTGGATTGAAAAGTTTTTCTATCACTGGCAGTTGGCTTGGATGAAAGGCAAAAGGACTGACGAACTGGTCGGGCCTCACTTGATTGCTTTTCATCCGGGCGGTCTTAGACAGAAAGTTTTAAAAGACTATCAGGAGAAATTAGCGCTTTTTGATATTTCTAGCAATTCCGGCCAGAAAAAGAGTTCCCAAAAAGGAAGTCAAGCCAACTAGCAAGAAAACCGTTTGGTAACCGAATTGACTGACCAATACGCCCCCCAGGCCAGCGGCTAGAGCCGAACCGAGATCAACAGCGGTGTAGTATAGACTCCACTCTAATCCTTCCTCACACCTGTCAATGTGACGAGTAAAAATTGCCAACCAGGTTGGGTATGAAAGAGCGCCGCCAACACCGCTCAAAAACTGAATTAGGTAAATGTGCCAGGGATATTTGGCGCCGATAAACAAAAAAGCCGACAGAGTAATCAGTAGTGAGCCGGCAATCATTATCCAAAAGTCATCCTGTTCGCCCCGCTTGAGGTCAACATATCGGGCAATCGGGATTTGGAGAATACTTTTAGTGACAAAATAGACAGCGGTGGCTAGTCCGGCAACGACAATGCTACCACCAATGATTTGGTCAGTGAAAAAAACAGCCAGAATTGGGTTTATCAAGCCCCAGCCACCCATCATGGCAACGTCCGAATAGGTCATGAACTGGATCACTCGGTTGATGTTTATCCCTTTTAAGAAGTTGGCAGTTTTCACCTGAAAATGATATTATCACATCGTTTGTGTCAAAGCATTAGCTTTATCACATCGTTTGTGTCAAAGCATAGCTTTATCACACCATCTATCTTGCTTGCACTATTGACAATTTAATGATCCGGTGGCGAAGTGGCCTAATCCCGCAGAGCGGGACCCTGCTTCGCAGGGCGCGGCAAAACAAAAAGATGTTTTATGTTTATGTTTTGAAAAGCAAATTAACAGGTAAGATTTATGTTGGTTACTCAACCGATTTGAAAAAGAGGTTGACGGATCACAATCGTGGCAAGACACGGTCAACTAAGGACCAAAGACCTTGGTTTTTGGTTTATTATGAAGCTTATCAAGATGCGACCGACGCCAGGAAAAGAGAGGCTAGCTTGAAAAAGAATCACGCCGCTAAGGCAGATTTGAAAAGAAGAATCAGAAGCAGTTTGAAAAGTATGGTTTAATTGATTTAACGATCCGGTGGCGAAGTGGCCTAACGCGGCAGTCTGCAAAACTGCTATTCGCCGGTTCAAATCCGGCCCGGATCTCTGTAACAAGCGCCCATAGCTCAGCTTGGTAGATCCGCCAGCCGGCGGACTTTTAAGCAGAGCTTGATTCGGGTACAAAATAAGCAAAATGTTTACAGTTTATGTGATAAAAAGCCAGACAACTGGTAAAATATACATTGGTCAGACCGGCAATTTGAAAAATAGATTGGCAAGTCACAACCAACACTTGCCGACCAAAAAGACAAGCTACACCAGAAAAAACAAAGGTCCATAGAGGTTGATTTATTTTGAAGAGCTTCAAACCAGAAGTGAAGCGATTAAGAGAGAAGAACAGTTGAAAACGGCCAAAGGGAGGGAGTTTGTCAAAAGTTTGCGCCCATAGCTCAGCTTGGTAGAGCACCTGCCTTTTAAGCAGTGGGTCGGGGGTTCGAATCCCTCTGGGCGCACCAATGCTTCGATTTACCCGAATAATTGGCGAGAAACGACTAGCAGTGATTTCTGTGACTCAGGCTCTTGCCCTGACTGCTTATTGTTTTTTGGTTGTGCTATAAATATAGATAAATAAATGAAAACAGGAAACAAGGAAGAACTAAAAGCAATCCGGCATACTGCCGAGCATATTCTGATGCAGGCAATGGATAATCTTTGGCCAGGAAAGATCATTAAAGCGATGGGGCCGGCCACCGATGAAGGTTTTTACTTTGACTTTGAAAGTCAGGTAAAAATATCCGAAGACGATTTTGCCAAAATCGAAAAAGAAATGGCCAAGATTGTTAAACAGGATCTTGGACTGACCAAAAAAGAAATTTCGGTTGCTGAGGCCAGAAAGCTTTTTGTTAATAACCCCTACAAGCAAGAGTGGCTTGATGGGATTGAGGCTCGGGGAGAAAAAGTTAGTGTCTATTACACCGGTCCGCCAGCTGGCGGATTTGTTGATCTTTGCACTGGTCCCCATCTTGAATCGACCGGACAGATTAAGGCTTTTAAGCTTTTGTCGATTGCTGGTGCCTATTGGCATGGGGATGAGAAAAACAAAATGCTGACCAGGATTTATGGTACTGCTTTTCCCAGCCAAAAAGAACTGGATGACTATTTAAATATGTTGGAAGAGGCCAAAAAAAGAGATCATCGTAAGATTGGTAAAGAGCTTGATCTGTTTTCTTTCCACCCTGAAGGTCAGGCTGATGTTTTTTGGCATCACAAAGGCTATCTGATTATGCGCCAGATGTTTGACTACTGGAGAGAGGTTCACCAGCGCGAAGGCTATCAAGAAGTTAGAACTCCAGAGCTTTTGACTCGTCAGATTTGGGATCAGAGTGGTCATACCAAAAACTTTCTTCACAAGATGTATCGGGTTTTGGCACCCGAAGCCAAGGACTGGGATTTGGCCATCAAGCCAATGAACTGTGATGGCGGTATTCTAATCTACAAGTCCAGACAAAGATCGTACAAGGAATTTCCTTTAAAGATGGGGGAGTTGGGGGTGGTTCATCGTTTTGAAGGTTCTGGTGAGGTTCATGGGATTTTAAGACCAAGGGAGTTTACTCAGGATGACGCTCATATTTATTGTACTCCAGAGCAGGTAAAAGATGAACTAAAAAAAGTAATTGATCTTTGTTTTGAGATTTACAAGACTTTTGATCTAGAACTTGACCATCTTGAATTATCAACTCGGCCAGAAAACTCAATCGGTTCGGATGAAATTTGGGAGAAAGCCGAAGCAATTATGGAAGAGGTTCTTAAGGAGGGCGATACTCCGTACCAGATTAATGAGGGGGATGGCGCTTTCTATGGACCCAAGTTTGATTTTCATCTAAAAGATAGTTTGGGTAGAACTTGGCAATGTGCCACCATTCAACTTGATTTTGCTCAGCCGGAAAACTTTGATCTGGAATATGTTGCTCAAGATGGTAGCCGACAACGACCAGTGATGATTCATCGGACCATTTATGGATCGGTCGAAAGATTTTTGGGGGTAGTGATTGAGAGTTGTGCTGGTGCTTTCCCGGTCTGGTTATCGCCGGTTCAGGTAATGATATTGCCGATTTCCGAAAAGCATTTGGAATATGCAGAGAGTGTTAAAAAGAGACTGGTTGAGCAGGGGATTAGGGTAGAACTTGATGGCGACAATCAAACATTGTCATATCGGATTCGCCAAGCCGAAACTCAAAAAGTGCCATATATATTGATAGTTGGCGACAAAGAAATGGAAGAAAAAACTGTTACTGTTAGAAAAAGGGGAGTTAGGGAGCAGGAGAAGTTCGAGATTGCTGATTTCTCTGCCTTGGTCAATCAACAAATTTCACAAAAAAGTATTTCGATTTAATTATGGGAAAACTTGTCCTCTTGACAAAGGTGTGTTAAAGTATCAGCGAATTAGTTGACATCAGGGTTTTGTAACAAGGCTTTGAAAAAAGGCCCCTCTTTCGGGTAAACTTGCGATTGTTAGATTACAAGTTAGAACCTGAAAAAGGAGGCCTTGTGACTGAGTATACAAGATTAGAGCTGTTAAAAACAAAAAGAGAGATTCTCAAGCAGGTTGAGGAAGGTAAACTAGGAGTTAAGACCGCTTCCAACCTTTTGGGGATTACCAGACAGGGATTGTGGAAGTTAAGGAAAAACTATCGAGACTACGGTTTGGTGGCTTTGATTGGCAGGAAAAGAGGCCCGAGAGCATACGTTAGACCTCACAATCGGACTCCTGCCTGGGTGGAGAAGAAGATAGAGGACATTTACTTGAAGCACGGCGGTGGGCCAGATACCCTGTTGTGGATTATTGAGGATTACTACTCGGACGAATTCGGAAAGATAGTTCTCTCTCGAGCCACTGTCTACCGGATTCTGATAAGAAGGAGGCTGTTGTTAGCCAAAGAAAAATCGGCCAAAGACAAACATCCTGGCAAGTATGCCAAGGGTTACCCGGGAGAGGAGGTTCAGATTGACACCACCGAGCCGTACGGCAAGAACAAAGGAGTGATGCTCAACATCATTGACGATTACTCTCGGTTTAAACGATCGTATTTCTACCAAGGCAATACCAGCTTGAACAGTGCTTTGTCTCTAAAAGACTTTCTGACTACTGCTCCTTTCCCGGTTGAAGCAGTCAGGGCTGATAACGGCTCGGAGTTTAAAAAAGACTTTGCCAGGTTCTGCCAACAAGCAGGAATTCGAATCATTAACAATCCGGTTCGCACTCCGGAACACAACGGCAAGGTGGAAAGACTCCACCGGACGGTTGAGGAAGAATGTCTCTGGAGAGTGCCACCCAAACAAAGAGACAGCTTTGAGGTGGTCAACCTGGCGCTGGTTAAACATTCGCAATGGTATAATCACCACAGAAGACACTTGGGGTACAAGATGAACAAGAAAACCCCAATTCAGAAAATTGAAGATTGGATCATTAACAGAAAAACAACAATAGAGTTTGCCCAAGAGGTAAACGAAACCCTGATACTCTACACCTCTTGACAAAGGTGTTTGCCAGCAATCATAATGGTTTTTAGACTTTATGGATGAACCAACTATTCCTGGCCCAACAGGTACTAATTTAGACACAAGTACGACCAATCAGGGTCAGCCCCCCAAGGGCTTGATTGGTTCTGGCGTCTCGGTCAAGCCGTCAGTGGACAAAAAGAAAAAGATTAAGTTGGTCATGTTTGGCTCAAGCATTCTTTTTCTCTTAATTTCCCTTTTGGCAACTTCGTACCTGGTCAAAAAAAGCCAGGAGACCCGAAGAGAAGCGGCGGTAGTTCTTGAGGGTTGTCCGGGAGGATTACCCAACGGTTGTTCACCGGACGGAAAGGAATGTTGTGAGAGTGTTGGCAGTAAACCGGACCACAAAATTTGGAAGTGTACCGGGGTAGCACCTGATTCTTTTTGGATGGATACCGGTGGTCGGGGATGTGAAGTTGGCACTCCGCCAACATCGTCTCCACCAAGCGAGCAAAAACTCTCCTGTGCTATTCAGCAGTCTTGTACCGATGATCCTGGCCAAAATTCGGTTTTGGTTTGTGTGACTAACAAAGGGGATAGTAGTGTTTCTGGGGTTAAGCTAGATCCTTTGTCAAAGTGTTTCCACAAAGTCAATACTTGTGATGGTTGGTCGTGCGCCGAAATGAGTACTCAACCGATTAAGGACGTTGGGACGATTGGGGCAGGAGATACTAAGTGTGTTGAAGTGATACCGGGGACTGCCGATAGGGCTTCTTGTGGTGAATGGCAAATTCACGCCACTGTTCAACCGGGAGGTTTCTATTGTTCAACGGCTGATTGTTGTTATAAGAAGTCTATTTGCGAAACAGAAGTGACACCGACACCAACCGTTCCAATAACTACAATTACACCAACCAGTACTCCTACCAGTACACCGACACCGACCAACACCCCAACACCAACCAATACACCGACACCGACACTAACGCCTAGCCCAACACCAACCGGAACACCAGGCCCAACTAGCACGCCGACACCGGGTCCAACAAGCACCCCCGGACCAACCAATACACCAACACCGACAGTGGTCAGACAGGAACTGCCCGAGGCCGGTATTCTTAGCCCGACAATTGTTGGGTCAGCCGCCGGGATAGCATTGTTCCTGTTGGCGTTCTTGCTTCTAATCTAAGAGTTGTTATTTCTTTGAAGTTTTTTTGCTTCCAGCGGGGGATTAGATTTTCTCTATTTCCAGAGTTTTCCCAAGCTTGATTGACAGGCCTCCGGTTTTGGAAAGGATCTCTTCCTCCCAGCTCTTTGGCCAATCAGGGGCCTGGATTTCTATTTTATCTTCAAGTTTCAAGTTGGTTTCTCGGCGCAAAACTTGAATGTCACGGATTAGCTTTCTGGCTTCACCTTCGGCTATCAGCTCCGGAGTCATTTCCAGGTCTAAACTGTCTTGATCGGCTTTTTCTATCTTTTTTATATTAAGCTCGTCTTTGATGATTTCTTCTAATTCTTTACTGGGAACAACCAGGGTGCTGGTCATGCTTGCCAGCGGTTGTTTTAAGCCGATTCCTTCACTTTTGCGTAGCGAATGGCCAGTTTCACAGATTTTTCTGGTGATTGCCATTTTATCTTCCAGTTTTTGGTTGATCAGTTTTTCATCAACTTTGGGCCAATTTTGAAGATGAATCGATTCGCTTTTGCCCAGTCCTTGCCAGATGGTTTCGATTAAAAAGGGAATAAATGGTGACAGAATTAGACAGAGGTTTTCCAAAACATAGTAGAGAGTCGGTAAACAAGTATTCTTGCCTCGAGAACGACGGATGTACCAAGTAGAGAGATCACTCAAGAGTTCTTCGATTGCCTTGATGGCTTCGTGGTGGTGGTATTGGTCAAGTTTTTTGGTGACTATTTTTTTGGTTGATTCTATTCTGGAAACAATCCACTGATCCAAAACATTGTCAGTAGTTAACTTGCTTGGTTTCCAGTTGGTTGGATTAGCGTAGGTGACAAAGAATTTGTAGCTATTCCAAAGCAAGAAAATAAACTGCCTTCTGACTTCGTCAGCAATACTATAGCCAAAGTTAATATTAAACTGTGGATCTTGGCGGCAATACATCCAGCGCATAACATCAACCCCCATTTTCTCGGCGGCCTCATCAAACCAAATAGCATTACCGTCTGATTTGTGCATTTCCTCTCCTTTTTCGTCTCGAACCAGAGCATGACCGAGAATAGTATTGAAAGGAGGGTGGTCCTCTAAAACAGTTGACATGGCAATTAGAGCGTAAAACCAGTTTCTAAACTGACCAGGGAAACATTCGGTAATGAAATCAGCCGGGTACCACTGTTGCCAGTATTTTTTGTCACCTAGATAACTTAACTGTTTGGTTTTGGGATCAGTTAGGGTTGAGAAACTAACAATGCCAGCGTCTAACCAGGGGTTGCCAACGTCAGGGATTCGTTGGGCCAATTTTCCACACTTGGAACACTTAATTTTGACCTTGTCCAATTGGGGTCGGTGAGGGCTTTTACCGTCAAACTTATCCCAGCCTTCAGCGGCTTTTTGTTTTAATTCTTCCTTGGAGCCGAGAACTTCAAAGTGACCACAGTCACATTCCCAGATTGGCAGACAAAGTCCGTAGTACCTTTTTTTAGAGATCATCCAGTCTTGCATGTTAAGCAACCAGTCGAGCTCTCTTTTAAGGCCAAAACTGGGTAGCCATTTGATTTTTTTGGTGACTAATTGCATTCTTTGGCGCAGGCTTAATCCGTCTGATTTTCTAGGATTGTCCATGGCGATATACCATTCGTCTACCAATCGCCAGACCAGTTCGGTTTTACACCGCCAGCAGATTGGGTAGGGGTGGGTGTAGGCAGCGGTTTTAAAGAAAAATTTTGGCTTTTTATCCTTGAGATAGTCCAAAACTAGCTCCGGATGATCTTTGGCGTTTTTGCCAGTCAGAAATCCGTAACCGTCAACATAGTTGGCTTGTTCGTCAATAACCGGGAAGATTAACTCCGGCCACTTGAGTTCGTGTTTAACCAGTTTATTGTCTTCAACTCCGGCCCCGGGAACGATATGAACAATTCCGGTGCCCTCTTGGTCGTTGACCAAGTTTTTGGAAAGAACAATTTGATGGAAGTGCTTATTTTTGGTTATTTGCTTGATGATTGGTAGATCATCAAATGGGGCTTGGTAAAACTCAACCTTCTCGTTTTCGATTAACTGTCTACCGTTGACCACCTTAATTGGCTTTATTTTTTGTCCAAAGGTTGCTTCAACTAGTTTTTCAGCCAACCAGTATTTTTTGTTCTCAAACTCTACCAAAGCGTATTCAACGTCAGGACCGATAGCCAAAATGGCGTCGGCTGGAACGGTCCAGGGAGTGGTGGTCCAGACCATTAAGTATTCGTCTTTACCGACCACTGGGAATTTAAGATACACCGAGGTGTGAGTTACCTGTTTATGACCACCATCAGCGATTTCCTGGTTTGAAATTGAAGTGCTACAACGAGGACACCAGGGGACAGTGTCGTCTCCTTTGTAGAGGTTACCGTCTTGCCAACATTTTTTCAAAAAGTGCCAGATGGTGTAGTTATTGGTATCACTCATGGTGTAGTAGCTGTTGTCCCAATCCATGAAATAGCCTAGTCTTTTGGACTGGTCGGTTTGGATTTGGGAATATTTTTCGGCTCTGGCTTTGCAGTCAACGATGAACTTTTCAATACCATAGCTCTCAATGTCTTTTTTAGACTTGAAGCCCTTTTCTTTTTCGACTTCAACCTCAATCCAGAGTCCTTGGCAATCAAAGCCGTTTTGGAATCTTTGTTTAAACCCTTGCATGTTTTTGTAGCGTTGATACAGGTCTTTTAGAGTTCGGCCCCAAGCATGGTGGAGTGCCATTGGGTTGTTGGCGGTGATTGGGCCGTCTAAGAAGGAAAACTGTTTTTCAGAATTGTCATTTCGATGAAGATATTTTCCAACCAAACCACTTTTATACCAATCACTTAACAGTTTTCTTTCGTTGGCAACAAAATCAAACTGATTTGGCACTTCTTTAAAATATTTCTTTTTAGACACCTTACTGTTCATTATACATATACAAAGAAAAAATCCTTCTTGCGAAGGATTTTGAGCAGGGGCAAAGACCGATTAAATCGGTCACCCCTATCTAATGATAATTATCGATTTCTTGTTGATCACGGACAATTGATTTATACCACCAGCGATTCAGTTTTGCAAACAGCAAATAGTTAATTTTGCCTGGTTTGCTTCACCAAAAACCAACTACTTAGTGACGTTGCCAGAATTGTCAGAGGGGCGATGATTCGCCAGGAAATGCCGACTGACAGGACGGCAAACATTAAAAAGCAGAAGAAAGTGGTGCCAGAATGGAGAACGAGCTCTCTTTCAGTGAAAAATGACAGTGGCCTTTTTTTACCTTCTTGGTAGATGAGAGTGTTGTAGGGAATGTTGAAAAACGGAGCTGATAGTTGCATGACTGGTTTGCTGGCAACCAGTAAAAATGGGCTGGTGGCTAAACCTCTCAGGACCCAGACAACAACACTAACCAAATTGCTTCCTATCAGTGGCCTAATATCAAAGCCTTTTAATCTCCTGCCAAGCCAGTTGACGGCCAGGAGCGAGAGAAACAGGGTGGCGGTGGTTAGTTCCCCAATCTGTTCTAAATTGGGGAGGAACATGAATAAAATTAGTGGCCAGCCGATACTGCCGGCTACGTTTTCAAAACCCTGAAAGAAGAAAGAGGCAAATAGTTTCCTTTTGGCCGGAGAAAAGATATTTTCCTTGATTGAACCAACGGGCAAGACTTTTTCTTTCTGGTTGTACTCGTCAAAGAACACTGGCAAGGAAGAAACGATCATTAAAACAACCCCTGTTGGGAATAGTGTTTGAAATCCAAACTTGACGGCAATAAATCCACCAATTAGAGGGGCCAGGATACTGACCAGCCGGGTGATGTTAGAAAGATTGGTGACTTGGTGACAAAGTTCGCCCTTTCCAGACTTGGAGGCAAAGGCGCTATGGTACGGAAGCCAGTAGAGCGGAGTGGTAATTCCACCTATAATCGGCGCTAGCCAAAGCAAGCCG
>JBDRHU010000089.1:0-2147 GCA_043816565.1 Patescibacteria group bacterium | reverse complement strand
TTGGGAGACCGGAGGGAAGTCTTGATAGAATTCGGTTGGATCCAAAAGTAGCTCTGGTTGACAGAGGGCAATCAGCCGATCAGCCTCTTGTTTTAAGTTGTTGGCCTGGTCCAATTGGCAAACTGGTAGGGCGACAATGATTTGTTTGGGGCTTTCTTGTCTTAAAGACTTAACCAGCGACAGGATCTTGTCGGTTTCTAATTGACCATCGTCAACCAGGACAATGGTTTGCTGGCTGGAAACTTCATCTAGGTTTTGCTGGTGGCAACAGTCAAGCAATGAGGCAATTGCCTTACCAATTACTGCCCCTCCGGGGGTTAAGGAGAGGACGATTGGGTTGGTAATGCCATCTTCTTGAATGGCCATAACTAACTGTTGGCTAGCGTCTAAACGTGATTTGAACATTTTTTAAAGTAATTCAATAGTGACCAGAATAAAGTAAAGCATTAGCAGGATAGCCCCTTCCCAGCGCTCCAACTTGGCTTTAGTGCGGATGAAAATATAGAAGGTGGCAAAGATGATCAAGAAAAATAGGGTGGTTACCATGTATAACTTGGGTTGAGCGATGGTAATGGTAGACAAAACTGCCGTGACCCCCAAAATTAGCGATGAGTTGGCCACAATTGAGCCAAGTAAATCCCCCAGAGCCAGTTCGGCCTCCTTGTTTTTAATGGCTTTGACCTCCAAGGCCAGTTCCGGCAAAGAACTACCCAGTCCGACCAAAAATATGCCGATTATTAGGGGAGAAATCTGAAAATGAGTGGCTAAGTTTCCGGCTTGGCCCACTAACATGTGGGCCGATAAGACTAAGCCGATTAAGCCAGCTGACAACTTTAAAAGAGCTATCAAAACGTGATTCATTTGGGACCCAACTTGCTTTTTTACCGAAGAAATAATACCGGCTCCGGCTTTTTTACCCGACTTGATTGACAGTGTTTGCCAGAAGAAAAACAACAGTATCAAAATCAAACCATCAAAACGGGTCAACTGATGATCCATCAGTAGAATCAAGGGGGCGGCGGCGATTAAAAAGGCATAGTAGATATCGGTTTTAATGATATTTTTACTAACCGCCAAATTGCCACCGATAATGGTTGCCAGACCAATAATGATCGACAAATCAGCAATGTTGCTCCCCAAAACACTTCCCAGCGATAGATTGGGTCGTCCTTGTAGCCCGGCCTGGACGGCGATCACCAGTTCGGGCAATGAGGTTGACAAAGCTAGGACCATACTGGCCAAAGCGTATTTGCCCAACCCACTGATGGTGGCTAATCTTTTGACTGCCGACAAAACAATGCCAGCTGACAGGGCCAGAACAATGGCGAAGACAATGATAAGGATGAAACTAGTCAACATGATGTCACTATTTAACCAGATGATTGAGAATTTTGCATTGAGTAAATTTCTTTTAATTCAGCCAGACTGGTGCTCTCGATGGCTTTTTTGTCTCGAAACCGTTTCATTCGGGGGAAGCGCAAGGCCAGGCCGCTACTGTGAAGTGGTGAGCGACTGACCTCGTCAGCTTCAATTTCAACCACAATTTCCGGATTGGTCCAAACACTAGGAATCAGACTTTTAGGAACCTGGTAACTTTTGGGTTTGTCAGTTGATTTAATCTTGTCGGCCTTGGCCTTGATTTCCCGCCACTGCTGGTCGGTTAAACCAGTGCCGATTTTGGCGACTGTTTGAAATACTTCTTTGTCAGGGTTCCAAATGCCTACCAACAGGGCACCAATTCCAAAATCTGATCGTCGGCCTCGGCCGGGATAGTAGCCCATCAGTAAACAATCAACCGTATCGGTTAATTGGGACTCCATCGCCCGCTTGTATTTGACCCAGGTAAAGTCTCTTTTACCGGCTCGATAGTGACTGTCAATTTTTTTACAGACCACTCCTTCCATCCCCTTTTTAACCCAAAAAGAAAATTTCTTGTTAAAGTCTTTAACGTTTTTGACAATCGCTTGTGGAGTTAAAACTAGCTCGCCGGTTTGGGGACCAATTAGTTTTTCCAATTGCTGACGCCGGTCTTTCAAGGGTCGATCTAGCCAGGATTGGCCATCAAGATAGAGAAGGTCAAAGATGAAAGCCTTGATCGGAACCCTTTTAACGGCTTGACTAACTTGATATTTCCTTTTTCTCTGGGC
>JBDRHU010000088.1:0-22445 GCA_043816565.1 Patescibacteria group bacterium | reverse complement strand
AAGATAAAGGCAGCGCTCTCAAAATAACAGTGAGGCGCTTCCATCATCTGGGGATTAAACCAAACAACCACCGCCATCGCCAAAGAATAAAAGTAAGCCGCCAAAGTACCGGTTTCCACCAAGGAGTCCATATTCGGATTTCTTTGAATTAGTTTTTTCAGCCCCGAAACATAGATATCAGCGTTGACCAACATGATCAAGCTGGTTACTAAAAACTGAAAAATAATGTTTACCCTTAAGGGAATCTTGGGCACCGGCAAACCAATCATCTCACCCATAACCAGATAAAAAAGTGGTAGGCCCAAAAGCAAAGAAAAAATAAAGCGCCTTTTTAACTTAATCACTCCACTAGTTGAACTGTCTTTGTCAGACTCGGCGATACCATAGCCCAAACCCCCAACAAGTCCCTCAATTTCTGAAAAAGCAACTTTTGAAGACTCAAACTCTGTTGTTAACTTTTCGGTGGCAAAATTAACACTGGCTGCCAACACCCCCTCTTTCTTGCTCAAAGCATGTTCAATTGAAGCCGCACAACTAGCGCAATGCATTCCAACAATAGTGACTGTCTTTTTTTCTTTCATCTTTACCCAACCTACCAGGTCAGTTATCTACCACCTCAATCACCCCAGAAACCATCCCCATCCAACAACTAAACTTGTAACGGCCAACCTTCTGAGGGGTAAATTCCTTGACACTAACCGTCCCCGGCACTAGATCAATCTGGCCACCAAACAAATCTCGGGAAATAACAGCATTGGTACAGCCACTAGTACCAGTGTCAGTAATTTCCCAACGAACCGGTACTCCAACCTTAACGACAAAACTATTGGGCCGATAGCCACTGGCCGAAGCATCCATTTTGATAAGCTGTTTGCCGTCAACCATTGGTGGTAAAGCACTCTCCGAACCAGCTGAGACAAAAAAGTCCCCAACACTTTTGATTCCTAGAATATTTAACTGAGAATTGATGTTATAAAGAGCGAAAAAAAACACCAAAATCCCAGCCACTTTCAAAAATTGTCCAGACAAATGAGGATCTTTACTCAACTTGATATTAGACAGCCCAATCCCCAAAAGAGGTAAAAGAGTCCCCAGGGCAAAGGAAGACATAATCAAAAAACCTTGCCAAGGGTCACCGGAAAGCAAAGCCAAACTTTGAACGGTAATCGTAAAACCACAAGGCAACAATAAGGTTGCCATCCCCATTAAAAATGGCATCAACTTGCCCTTAAAATTGGTCTCATCGGCCACCAGTCTGGTTAGTAATTTGGGTGTCCCCAAACGAAATCTATTAAACATTCCAACTCCCAGCATTTGTAAGGACAAAAAAAGCATCAAAACCGAAACGGCAATTGCCAGCAAAGAAGTGGCAGTCAGCGAAATCTGTAAAGCACTCCCCAAGCTACCGAGCAAAAACCCCCAAATAGCAAAAGCCAACAAGCGCCCCCCATTAAACAGAAAATGAGGTTGAAGTTTTGTCAGCGTCGATTCCTGCTGACCATACAAACTCAACCATTGACTAGACATCGACAGTACAATTCCACCAACCAAAGCCGCGCAAGTCGACACCCCAGCCAATAAACCAAAAACAAAAAAGGCCGGTAAGGCCGACTGGGCATTAACATTCAACAACGAATTAAAACCAGTTCTACCCAAAAGCAAAAAAATGGCAATCAATAAAAAACCGATTAAGCCTGCCGAAAAAAGCTCTCTAAAATCCAAACCACTCCCACCACCCTCCTCTGTTTTCAGATCAAAAAAAGAATAGCCTTGATCAGCAAAAATCTGATTTAATCTGGACAATGGAAGCCCAGCCCCAAGATATTCAATCCTCAACTCTTTGTTGCCGGCTGAGACCTCAACCGCCTTAATGCCTTTTTCCTCCAAAAGTCTTTTTTCAATTACCAACTCACAAGAGGCACAATGAATCCCGCCAACCCCAAAAACAACTTCTTTGACCTTTCTGTTTTTTGCCATTATCTGTTAAACAAATTAGTAACTCTCAAAATCTCCTCAGTCATTTCTTGTTTTTTCTTCTGACTACCAGTTTCCATCGCTTTTTTAAAACAAGTCCCCAAGTGATTTTCCATCAACATCTGGTGGGCTGACTTCAATAAACCGATAACGGCCAAATTCTGTTGCATGACATCAATGCAGTAATGACCATCCTCAACCATCTTAATGATCTTGCCAACCGAACTCTGAGCCTTTTTAAGGTTAATCAAAGTTTTGTCTTTGTATTTCGTCATCATTTTTAAAACCCTCCAGAAATTAATAATCAGTACCCATACCTGGGGTATAGGTATACAAGATACTACAAAACCCAAAAACACTTGTCAAGGGGTAAAAACGAAACAGTTTGAAATTATGATTTACGACCCGCTTTTTTCCTGTAGTCTTCAATCGCTTTCTTAAGCGCCTGACTGGCCAACAACGAACAATGAACTTTAATCGGTGGCAAACCCTTGAGGGCCTCAACGATCTCTTTTTTGCCAATTTTTTCCGCCTCTTTGAGAGTTTTACCCTTTACTAATTCGGTAGTTACTGAACTGGTGGCGATGGCGGCTACGCATCCAAAGGTCTCAAACTTAATGTCTTCAATGATTTCTTTGCCGGCTTTATTCTTGCCAACCTTGATATAGATTTTCATCATATCCCCACAAACCGGATTGCCGACCTGGCCAACTCCATCGGCATCTTTAATTGAACCGTAATTTTTCGGATTCTGAAAATGAGCCATTACTTTTTTGCTGTACATTTTATTTAGTAGTTCGCGAATACTCTGAGTCTCTGTGCTCAGAGATGAAGCGAACAATAATCAAAGCTTATTTTAAAAATAAAGAATGCCTCCGAGTCTCTGTACTCAGAGAAGCTTTATTGGGGAAATCTCCCTTAATTTTTTAACCACTCCTGGCAAAACTGATAACAGATAGTCAATCTCTTTGACTTTGGTCCACCTACCCAAACTAACCCTCAAAGAACCGTGGGCTTGCTCAGCCGATAAACCCAAAGCCAACAAAACATGACTCGGTTGAAGCTTTGGCGAAGAACAAGCCGAAGCAGTAGAAACCGCAATACCAACCCCGTCAAGCATATACAATAAAGCTTCACCCTCAATGCCATCAAAGCGAAAATTGGCATTATTAGCCAACCGTTTTTGGGCGTCTCCATTCAAACAACTATTAGGGATGGTTTTCAAAACTCCAGTAATCAACTTGTCTCTCAGGGGAATCAGTCTTTTGTTTTCCTTCTCCATTCCTCGACAGGCAATTTCGCTGGCTTTAACAAAAGCCACAATTGCCGGCAAATTAACCGTCGAAGAACGCAGACCCAACTCGTGCCCACCACCGTGAAAAAGTGGGTCAATTTTCAGGCCCTTGCGGACATACAACAAGCCCGCCCCTTTGGGTCCATAGATCTTGTGAGAAGAAGCAGTCAACAAATCAATCCCCATCTGGTTAACATCAATTGGCATTTTGCCAAATGTTTGAGCAGCATCAGTTTGAAAATAAACTCCCGTCGAGTGACAAATCCGACCGATTTCGGCCACCGGCTCAATTGTCCCAATTTCGTTGTTGGCCATCATTACCGAAACTAACAAGGTGTCCTTGTTAATCAGCTTTTTGAGTTGATCCAAATCAACCAAACCATTGGAGTCAACTGACAAATAATCAACCTTAACTCCCAATCCTTCTAAATATTTAGCCGTTCCCAAAATACAATCATGCTCAATCATTGAGACAATAATATGTTTGCCATTGTTAGCCGAAACTAATCCCTTTAGTGATAAATTATTACTCTCAGTGGCTGAAGCTGTAAAAATAATTTCCTCAGGTAAGGCTCCAATCAACCTAGCCATCCTCGCCCGGCAATCAGACAGAACCGAGTCTGCCTGCCTGCCCGATCCATGGGCCGAAGCAGTATTGGCAAATAAATCGGTTTCCGCCTTAACCATCGTCCTCAAAACCCGAGGGTCTATCGGAGTCGTGGCCGCATAGTCTAGATAGACCAAGTTCTTTTTTTTCATTTGATTAAACTATAGAGACTAATTGAGTCCAAGCTCTCATTCAAGGAATTCTGGACTCTGGCCCAGACATTCTTGGTCAAACACCCGTTAGCTCGAGGACACTTTAAAGTATTGTTTTTGTCCAAACATAAGGCCATTGCCATTTTCCCCTCCAGTGGCCTAACGACATCACCAACAGTAATCCGACGAGGTGAACCAAGCAATTGATAGCCGCCTTCCACCCCTCGCTTGACCTTGACCAGGCCAGCTTTTTTTAACCGCCCCAAAACCTTCTCCAAAAAGTTAACTGGAATTCCTTCAGACTCGGCAATTAACCGAGCCGAAACCCAATCCGACTGTCGAGCCAAATAAACCATCGCTCGCAGACCATATTGTGACTTGGTAGATATTTTAATCATAATTCGGACTAAATTAGTCTGGATTATAATACCAAAGATTAAACTGTTTTGTCAAGAAGTCAAAAAAAATGTGCTAAAATTCCTTCAGAAATGAAAGCAATCCAGCTATACCAACAACTTGAAAAAGATTTCGTTACTCCCAAAATGAGTGATGACTGGGCTGAATACATGGACACTGTCGCCGATTTTCTTTGTGACAACTTCAAAAAAAGATCAATGGGTTTGGTCTGCGACTTTACCAACAAAATAGAAAAAGTTTACACTGCCGTTTTCCCAACCAAAGAAGTTATGCAAAAAATTTTAAACGATGGGGTCCAAAACGCAATGCTGTTTGTCCACCACCCATCGATTTGGGATATCAGAAAAGCCCCTGAGGTTTTTCAACAAATGGACCGAGACCTGCTAGGACAATTCAAACGAAACAGAATCTCGATCTTTAATTTCCACGTTCCCCTAGATAGCTTTGGCGACTATTCAACCAGTGCCTGTCTAGCAAAAGCACTGGAGATAAAACCAGAAAAAACTTTCGCCCTGTATTTCGGTGCAATGTGTGGCGTTTTTGGAAAAACAAATGCTCTGGCCGTTCAGGAATTGAAAAGAAAATTCGAAACTGCCGTTGGCCACCAGGTAAGTCTTTACCCGTATGGAGAAAACAAAATCAAAAACCAAACAGTGGCTCTAATTGCCGGCGGAGGAAATGAAATTGAGTATTTAAAAGAAATTGTTCAAGCCCAAATTAAAGTTTTTGTAACTGGAATAGCAGTTAAAAATGATTTCCCCAAAAAGGCCCATCAGTTTGCCGAAAAACACAGAATCAATATTCTGGGGGGAACCCACTACTCTACCGAAAAGTTTGCCTGCATGGCCATGATCGACTACTTCAAAAAAGCAGGCCTACCTTCCGAGTTCATTGAGGGTCAACCAATATTGGAAGACATGTAGACACTCGCCTTATGACCTTGACACCTTGCTGATCAAACTACTAAAAACGTCTTCGCACACTTGCCTGTCTCTGGTGATAATCACTGCTGCCAATCCGTTAAAAACTGAAAAACCTTGGGTCAAAACGCCATGGTTGCTCACAGCTTGTTCGATAGAAAACTCAATTTCCCGCCCCGCAGAATCACAATAAACAAAACCACCACGAACAGGAGACCAAAACCCAGTAAGATTATCACTGTTTCTGACATAAAGAGGTGTTTCGCCAGGAATAGACAGAAACCTTCTCTTTAGGCTCTCGGAATACACAACTTACTATACGAAAAAAATCTCGATAGTGTCAAGGAAGAGCTATCTCTTCGGAGATTGTTTCTTCTTTCTGGCTCGACCCATTTGACCAGCTTTTCTTCTTTCTCTGGCTCGGGCATCGACCGTTAGCAAACCAGCTTCTCTCAATGGCAAACGGTGTTTCGGATCTAACTTGATCAAAGCTCTAGACAGAGCTAAAACGGCCGCTTCCAGCTGGCCTTTTTTGCCTCCACCGACAACCTTAAAGCTGGCATAAAAACTTCCCAAAGTCTTGGTTATCTCCAGTGGCAATTGATGAAGTTTCTTGGCAATTACGTCAGGGAAATATTTACCAATTTCTTTACCATTGACCGTTGTTTGCTCTCTACCAGAATATAGTCTAACGGTCGCTGAGGCCGTCTTGCGTCGACCAAGAGCATAAGTATATTTTCCACGAGGTGTTTTTCTTACTTTAGTAGCCTTCACTTTAGTCGCCTTCACCTTGGTTGTTTTTATCTTCGTCTGTTTAGCCATTATTTTTCCTTTTTAATTTTAACTTCAAACTTTTCTTGATAAGTGTTTTTGTCATCGGCAAAAATCTTTAGTCTATTTAAACGACCGGATTGAAGTTTGTTAATCGGCAACATATTAGTTACCGCTAAACGCAAAGGAGCGGTCGGATCTTTCTCCATCAATTTTTCTAAAGTGATCTCCTTTAGTGAGCCCATATAGGCAGTGTGACGATAATAAATCTTTTGGAGCATCTTGCGCCCAGTGACTTTAATCTTGCTTGAGTTAACCACCACCACATAGTCACCACTATCTAAATTGGGAGTATAACCCGGCTTGTGTTTGCCGATCAAAAGAATGGCAATTTGACTAGCCAAGCGACCTAAAATCTGGCCATCGGCATCAAAAAAGTGCCAAGCTCTATCAGTCTCTGCTGTTTTGACTACTAAAGTCTTTTTCATTATTTGTCTCCTCTTTTCTTAACTACTGGTTGAATGATTTTACCAAGGCGCTGCATTCGGCTTCCAACCGTTTTTTCGGTCACCACTGCCGAACTGACAACATTGGCTTTGGGTTGACTCTTCTTCTCGGCTTTCTTACTCTTTTTAGTCAGCTCTTTAGTCTCTTTGCCTTTCTCGCCCTTCTTGCCTTTACTCTTGTCCTCAACAACAGCCAGTGAAACCAATGGCTCAACCAGCTCTAATCTGGCTAAAATAGAATTGTCGCCTCGACACCTCTTGACCAAAACTACTCTGGTATAGCCACCGTGTCGAGAAGCAAATTGTTGACCGAAGTCTTTAACAATCCGGTTAACAAAGGTCTGGTCGGGAAAGAACTTGTAAAGCCAGCGACGAGAAGCCAAGTCCCCCTTGCCAGCCTGACAAATCATCTTTTCGATCAAGCGCCGACAAGCCTGAATCTTGGCCTGACTACTTTTGAGCTGACCGTTGTTGATAAAAAAACTCCGGGCCAAGTTAGTCAGCATCGCCTTACGATGGGCTGGATCTCGACCTAATTTTTTACCAAATACTCGGTGTCTCATTGAATTAAAAGATTAAATTTTTATTCCTCGTTCAACCAAGGCCTCAGCTAATAACTCGACTGATTTGTCGCCAACATTCTTGGCGCTAGCAATCTTTTTCTTGCCGGCCTCTTCCAAGTCTTTGACTGTTTTGTAACCGGCCTTTTTCAAAGCATTTACCAATCTAACCGGGACTTCGTCGAGCTCTTCTAAAAGCAAATTCAAATCGCGATTGCTTTCCTTTTCTTTTTTAACGGCTTTCTTTTCCGGCTTGGCCTTGGCAACTGTCTGTAAAACCTCAACTAAAATCTCAATTGCCTGTTTGATAGCTACCTTGGGCTTAATTGACCCATCAGTAGTCACTTCCAAAAACAGGTTGTCTAGATCACTCTTGTCACCCCTTCTGGCTTGACCAACCTGATAGTTGACGACTCTTATGGGTGAAAACGAAGCGTCTAGGGCAATTACCCCAACCCGATCACTTTTGTGATTCTCGGCCGGAGAATAACCAATACCGCTGGCAACTGTCAGCTCCACTTTTAAAACCGTTTGCTTGTCAGCAATAGTAGCAATTACCATTTCGGGATTTGCCAACTCAACTCCGGGCTGAAGTTTGATATCGGCTCCGGTAACTGACCCCAAACCCTTTTTCTCGATCTTTAAAACGATCGGCTTGTCTTTTTTATAAGAAAACTCTAGGCCCTTAACATTGAGCATAATATCAACCAGGTCTTCTTTGACACCTTTTAGGCCACTGAACAAGTGAGTAGCCCCCTTGACTTTCATCTGGGTAACCGCTGCTCCCGACAAAGATCCCAAAAGAATTCTTCTTAAACTATTACCAACCGTGTGTCCAAAACCATTTGGTAACGGACCGATAAGATAACGACCAAAATTGTCCTTTTCTTTCTCAGGGACAAAACAGATTTGTAGATCAGCAACCATTTTTTTTCCTCCTTTTAAAAAATTAACGCAAATAAAGCCTGCTATCTCAGGTAAAACTCAATAATTAAATATTCATTAACATCCAGGGTAATTTCTTCTCTGACTGGCAAGCTGGCAACCTTACCCACCAAGGCTTTCTTTTCTAACCATGAGGGCAATTCCAAATCCTTTTTAACCAAAACCTCTTGAACTTTTTTCATCTTACTTGCCTTTTGAGAAATAGAAACGGTTTCGCCGACCTTCAGCTGGCGAGAAGGAACCATGGCTTTGCGACCATTAACCAAAACATAACCGTGAACAGTCAATTGTCTAGCGGTTGCCCTTGATGGCACCAAACCAAGCCGATAGACGACATTGTCCAAACGAGTTTCGATCAAAGACAATAGATTATCGCCAGTCGGACCCTTTAAAGTTTGGGCTTTCTTAAAGTAATTCCTCAGTTGGGTCTCGCTAATGCCATAGAAGCGCTTGAGTTTCTGCTTCTCGCGAAGTTGTTGACCGTAATAGGATAGGCGAGCACCACTTTTAATCCCGTGCATCCCTGGAGGGACTGCCCCTTTTCGATCCAAAGGACACTTGGGCGAAAAACAGCGCGAACCCTTCAAAAAAAGCTTGGTCTTCTCTCGACGACACAACCGACACTTGCGAGTTGAAATCATCATTGCTTACTTGCCTCTCCTTCTTTTGGGCGCCCGAGGGCCATTGTGAGGAATCGGGGTAACATCCGAAATTGATAACAACTCAACTTCTCTTCTGGCTCGCAAAACTCGCAAAGCCGAATCACGACCTGGACCGGGACCACGGATATAGACTTCTAGTCTTTTAATCCCAATATCAACCGCTTTTTGAACCGCGTCTTCCAAGACACTGGTGGCCGCAAACGGAGTTGACTTTCTGGTTCCTTTAAACCCCAAACGACCGCAAGAGGTCCACAGCAATGGTGCTCCGGCCGAATCGGTAATGGTCACCAGAGTGTTATTAAAAGTAGCGTTGACACACAAACGACCTTCGGAGACCCTTCTCGGAACTGAAGGTGTTTTGGGTAACTTCTTGTTGTCTTTTTTTACTTCTACTTTTGCTTTTGCCATTTTTTCAATTTCTGATTATTAATTTTTTAAGCTTTTTTAGCCATAGCCGCTTTTTGCTGGGTTTCAATCTTGGCCCACATTTCCTTAGTCAAGGCTCCAACCGTCTTTTTCTTGCCTCGTCTAGTTCTAGCATTAACCCGAGTTCTTTGTCCCCTAACCGGCATATTTAGAATGTGACGAATGCCACGATAAGAGCGAATTGCCTTTAGTCTTTCAATATTATCGCTAACTTGCTTGCGCAGGTCTCCTTCGACCTTTAGCGAGCCCAGGGCCTTGGTTAAACGGACCACCTCTTCAGAGCCCAAGTCTTTTAACCTTTTTTCCGAATCAATTTTGAGTTCAGCCAGCAATTGCTTGGCCCGAACCCGGCCAATACCATAAACCCTAGTTAGGGCAATCTTGCTTTTTTCCTGATCTGGTAAATTAACTCCTAGAACTCTCATCTTGTTTACCCTTGTTTTTGTTTGTGTTTGGCAGTCCGACAAATAACCCTCAATCGCCCCCGACGACGGACAATCTGACAATTTTTACAACGCTTTTTAATACTAGCTTGAACTTTCATTTCTTTAGAATCAAACTTTGTTTATTTTGTACCCAAATCAAACTTGTTTATGGTTAACCGCTTCGATAAACAATCCGGCCTCGATCAGGATCATAAGGACTAAACTCGACCATCACCTGATCGCCAGGCACTATTCTAATATAGTGGAGCCTCATTTTACCGGAAAGATAGGTAAACACCTTCCGCCCGTCTTCTAGCTCAACTCTAAAGGTAGTGTCTGGTAGTGCTTCAACAACGACACCCTTAACGGCATCGTCTTTGAAGGCAATTCTCTTTACTCTTTTTTTAAAAGGTCTTCTCATTGTCTCTCCCAAGTAAAAGGGGTAATCTGCTTACCCCCGTTTTTGGCAACCAAAATTGTTTTCTCGAAAAGCGCTGATATTCTACCATCCCTGGTTTCAATTGTCCAGCCGTCCTGACAACGCCTAGTTCCATCCTGGCCGCTAGTGTAAATAACCTCAATTGCCAACGCCATTCCCTCCTCTAATAGTGGAGTTTGTTCAATTGGGCCCATTAAAACACCAGGAATCCAGGGAGTCTGATGCAAACTCTGGCCAACCCCATGCCCAACTAATTCTTTAATCAAAGTATAACCAGCCCCTTCAATCGTCTCCTGAATCGCCAAAGAAATATCACCAACCCGATTGCCAGACCTGGCAGTAGCAATTGCCCGATCCAACGCCAATCGACCAGCGTCCAAAAGACGACTCTGCTTGTTGGTTTCCACTTCAATGGTGTAAGCCATATCAGTGTGCCAATTACCAAAAATGCCCAAATCCAGACTAACCAGGTCTCCCCGACGAACAACCTTCTGGTCGGGAATCCCATGGACAATTCCGGCGTTGAGGTTCAAACAAGTCGCCCACTGGTAATCCTTAACCGTCTTAAAAGAAGCTTGACACTGGGACTGAGCAATCAAATCCTCGGCTAGCTGGTTAATCTCCGACAATCTTTTGCCCGGCTTGATTGCCAAAAGGGTTTGCCGAAAGATCTCGGATAAGCAAAGACCACAATCCTCAAAGTCCGAAGGAATCTTAGCCATTGGCCAATACTCTCTTCTCAATCACCTTAACAATATCCTGATGGATCTCCTCAACCGACCTCTCCCCGTCAATCTCAGCCAAAATCCCTTTGGCTCGGTAATAATCAAGAATGGGAGCAATTGTCTTTCGGTAGCTTTCGAAACGGGCCAAAACCGACTCCCGACTTTCGTCCTTTCGATTTTCATCGTAAAAAACCTTGCCTTGTTCTGCCGACCTTTGTCGACGACGCAAGACTTCCTCTGGAGAAACCAGTATGTGAATCACTAACCCAATGGTCTGGCCTCGTTGAGATAAAAAATTATCCAAAACCAGTGGTTGATCTGGAAGTCGTGGAAAACCATCAAGAATAAAACCAGAATCCTCTAGGCCCGACAAAACCGGACCCAAAACCTTAAAAGTTAAATCAGTTGGTACCCAGACACCTCTTTTTATGTAGCCAAATGCCTCCAGCCCCACCCCAGTCTTTTGATCAATTTCCTGTCGGAACAACTTTCCCATAGAAATATGAACCAGTCTATATTTATCGGCCAACAACTTGGCCTGAGTCCCTTTACCGCCACCGGAGATTCCTAAAATTACCAGATTCATTGTTTTCAAAAATTATCGTAACGATAGGTTTGAACCGAATTTTCAAACGCCCTGGTAGTTTCCAGGATAACCGAAACGACGATCAAAACTCCAGTGCCGCCAACCGTTAAAGTAGAAACTTTGGTTACTCTCTCAACCAACGATGGCAAAACCGCAATAATTCCTAAAAACAAACTGCCCATTGCTGTTACCCGATAAAGTGTCCAGGCCAGCTTTTTTTGAGTGGCCTCCCCCGGTCTAACCCCGGGGATGAAAGCTCCACCTTTGCGCAATTCTTCGGCCACCTCTTTGGGCTTGAAAACTATGGTTGTGTAGAAAAAGGTAAAAACCAAAACAAAAATGAAATAGAGCAAACTGTAAAGACCGGCCCCAGGAGCAAAAGATTGACTCAACCAATTGCCAAACTGAGCGATCGCCGGTTGCGACAAGCCCGCTAAAATTTTACCCAACATCGAGGGGATAAAAACCAAAGAAACAGCAAAAATGATTGGCATTACCCCAGCAGTGTTGATCTTAATCGGCAAATAAGTGCCCCCAGCGGCTGAAGCCGGTCCACCTCCGCGTCGAGCATAACGAATCGGCAAACGAAAAGCGGCCTCATCAACCATAACAATACCGATAACTAGTAAAATCGCCAAGGCAACCGCCAAAACAACACTGAAAATCTGCTGAGTTTCAAAAACCGAAAATGTTTGCACCAAACTAATCGGATAACGGGCGATAATGCCCGCAAAAATCAGTAGAGAAATTCCATTACCAATCCCAAACTCGTTGATCAGATCGCCCAGATAAACCAAAAGCATGGTTCCGGCCGTCATCGTTAAAATGGTAACTATCAAAACCGGCAGAGAAACTGCCCCCAGTACTCCCTGGCTT
Organism: Patescibacteria group bacterium; assembly: GCA_043816565.1. GTDB lineage: Bacteria > Patescibacteriota > Microgenomatia > UBA12405 > JAHJSD01 > JBDRHU01. The sequence goes on along the minus strand of JBDRHU010000088.1, from coordinate 10,160 downwards.
TTTAAAAGTCCGTAAATACCAACACTTTGAACGGCTACCAGAGGAACAGTGATCAAACGAGTGTAAATATTGAGCTTGGTCCGACCATAATCACCCTCTTTGGCCAGCTCAGCTAGCTTTGGCCAAACCATTGACAGCAATTGAATCATTACTGACGCATTGATGTAAGGACCCAAACCCAGGGCAGCAATTGAAAAATTAGCCAAAGTTCCACCGGAAAAAACATCAAGCAAATTTAAAAGTTGGTTTCTGGCAAAAAACTGACTTAATAAACTGGTATCCACTCCAGGAACTGGCAAGTGGGCCACTAACCGAGCCAAAAGAAAAATCAGAAAAGTCAAAAGGATCCTGTTTCTCAGTGGAGGAATCTTGAGGCCTTCTTTAAAAAGGTTAAGCTTTTGAGCCCACTTCATTGTCTAGTTTACCCCCCAACTTGGTAATTTGTCGATTGAGTTTTCCCGAGCAGGGAACCGATACTACCAGTTTCTGTTTAATCTGACCCTTGGCGAGCAACTTGACCCCCCGGGAGCGCTGACGAGAAGAAATAATTCCTTTTTTCACCAGTGAATCCAAACTGACGGTTTCCCCAGCCTTAAACTGGTTTTCAATTTGACTTAAAAACAAGGAAATCGGGCTAGCTGTTACCGGCTGGTGGCGCCCTTTACCACGCCAAAGAGGCAGTCTCTTTAACCATGACTTTTTGCTTTTAGTTCCAGCAAACAATAATCCCGAACTACCCCTAGCCTTGTCTCCTTTGGCTCCCCGACCGACAGTATGTCCACCCTTGGTGCTACCATAGCCACGGCCAAGTCTTTTTTTCTTTTTAACAGTAGTTTTAGGTAAATTATTCAGCGTCATCTTGTCTTGCTTTTAATCCAGTTAATGCCTCCCAAGTGGCCCAAACATTGGCGTTTCGGTTACGACTGCCCAACATCTTGGCAACCAGGTCTTTAATGCCGGCGGCATCAGCCACCACTCGAACTGGTCCCCCGGCTACTAAGCCCGATCCCTCTCGGGCTGGTTTTAACAAAATCCGAGCCCCTTTTTTCTTGTATTCAATCGGGTGGGCAATGGTTTGACCAACCAAGGCAACCTTGCCAAACCTCTTTTTGGCCAAACGCATCCCTTTACCGATGGCAGAGCTGACATCCTTGGCCTTGCCAAGAGCTACCCCGACCATTCCTTGGCCATCACCAACTACCACCAAAGCGGTAAAGCTAATACTGTTACCCCCTTTGGTTTTCTTGGAAACCCTTTTGATTTGAACAACGGTTTCTTTGTACTGGTTATCTTCGTCTCTTCTTTGATACATTTTTGAATCCCTCGAGATTATACCGGAAAATTAAAATTTAAGCCCGCCAGCCCTGGCCCCTTCGGCCAAAGCCTTGACCCGACCGTGATAAGGATAAGGACCGCGATCAAAAACAATTTGCTTAATTCCCTGCTTTTTGGCCTCTTTTGCCAAAGCTTCCCCCAACTTGAAAGCCTTTTCGACCTTAGTTAATTTCTTAGTTTCTTTACTCAAAAGTTTTTTGTCACCCAGGCCAAGAAGTGTCCGACCGGTAGTTAAGTCCACAATCTGAGCCCAGAGATAGCGGCTAGATCGAAAGACACTCAAACGTCGACCCCGACCGGAGGCTTTAATTTTGGCTCTAACTCGGTTAACTTTTTTTCTGTTTTTATTCATCACTCGGCCCCCTTGGCTGCCTTGCCAGGCTTTAACTTAACTTCTTCTCCTTGATAACGAACTCCTTTGCCTTGATAGGCGTCGGGTTTTTTAAACTTGCGAATTTTAGCAGCGGTATTGCCAACCAGTTCCTTGTCAACTCCTGAGACAGTAATAACATTGTCAGTCACCGTGATTACTATCCCGGTTGGTGCCACAAACTCGATGTTGTGGGAAAAACCTAATTTCAAAACCAATTTGTCACCGGCCAGACTGGCTCCGTAACCAGTCCCGATTACTTCTAATTTCTTCTCCCAGCCTTGGCTAACACCATGAATCATATTGCCAAGCAGGCGCTGAACGGTTCCATGATTAGATTTAGTTTTTTTGTCATTTTGCTGGCGAGTAACCAGCGCTTGACCGTCTTCCAGTTTAACCTGGATAAAACGAGGCAAAGACAAAGACAAACTCCCCTTGGGCCCAGACACCAACACCTCAGCCCCTTTGGGCTCAATCGTCACTCCATCTAAAATTGAAATTGTTTGTCGACCGATTCTTGACATTTGTTTACCAAACTAACGCAATCACCTGACCGCCAAGCCTCTTCTTGCGAGCCTGTTTGTCAGTCAAAACCCCTTGCGAGGTAGAAATAATAGTAACTCCTTGACCACCAAGAGAATATGGAATCCGGCTACAAGGGACATAGACCCTCCTGCCCGGCTTAGACACAATTTTAATATCGGTCAACCGAGGTTGGTAGCCTTGATAAACCAAGTCTAAAAGAACTTTTTTCTTTTTCTTGGTATCGTCAACCACTACTCGAACCCTTTTTAAATAGCCCTCATTAAGCAAAAGGTTGGCGGTTGCCTCAATCATTTTGGACCAAGGTGTTTCCAACTCCTTTTTACCTGCCAAATAGGCATTTTTGATTCTGATTAAAAAATCTCCAATTAAGTACATTTTATTTTTTACCAGGTTGATCTTCTAACTCCCGGTAGAACTCCTTGTTGAACTAACTTTCTAAAACATAAACGACAAAGGCCAAAAAATCTAATAAAACCTCGAGGCCGACCGCAAATCTGACAGCGATTGTGATAACGCCCCTGGTATCTTAACTTGTTTCCTTCTCTAAGTATTTTTGCTCTGGATGCCATCTTTACTCCTGCTTGGCGAAAGGCAGACCTAAACTTTTTAAAAGGGCGACTGCCTCTGGTTGAGATTTGGTACTAGTAACAATTGTCACCTGTAATCCTAAAGTTTTTTTAATTTTATCAAGATCAACCTCGGGAAAAACACTCTGGTCCCGAAAACCAATGTTAAAATTCCCGGCTTGATCAAAACCCTTCAGTGGCAAACCACGAAAGTCTCGCAAACGAGGCAAAACCAGATTAAACAATCTTTCTAGAAAATCCATCATTCTTTTACCTCTCAGGGTTGCCTTTAAACCAATCGGCGATCCTTGCCTCAACTTAAACCCGGAAATTGAGCGACGAGCCGGACAAACTCTTGGTTGTTGGCCAACAATCAAGCGAAGCTCCTCTTTGGCATCGGTAATCGCCGAAGCATCGTCTTTGCCGTCAGCCACTCGCATATTAACAACCACTTTACTGACCCGAGGGACTGCCCAAAAATTAGCAACTTTCAGCTCGTCTTTTAATTTTAATAGTATTTTTTGATAATCTTCAAACAACATTTTTGATTGCTTACTTTTTAATCGAATCTAGTAAAGATCGGCATTTTCGACAGATTCTATACTTTTTCCCGTTTTTGTCAACCTGATAGGCCACTCGAATCGGCTTGTTGCACTTGGGGCAAAGTAGCATTAATTTGCTTAATAAAATCGGCCGTTCAACACTGACAATGCCACCTTTTTCCCCAGAACGACGCGGTTTTAAGTGTTTTTTGGCCAAATTAATTCCCTTGACCAATGCCTGCTTTTTTTGTGACAAAATCTTCTCAACCGAACCCTCTCGGCCTCGGTCTTTACCTAAAATTACCTTAACTTTGTCACCCTTTTTGATTTTCATTTTTAGACTAACTCCTTTGCCATCGAAACTAATTTGTTAAAACCAGCTTCCTTCACTTCCCGCGCTACCGGACCAAAAACTCTGGTTCCGCGAGGATCTTTTTTAGCATCGATAACAACAGCCGCATTATCATCAAACCGAACATACGAACCATCCGAACGACGAACTTCTTTTCTAACTCGGACAATAACCGCCCGAACCTTTTCCTTTTTCTTAACAATCCCCTCCGGGGTGGCAGCTTTAACCGATGCCAAAACTATGTCGCCCAAACCAGAAGTTCTTCTTTTGAAACCACCATAAAGGTGGATGACCATCAATTTCTTGGCACCACTATTGTCGGCTGGTTTTAGAACTGTCCTTAATTGAATCATTTCTTCTGATCTTGTTTAATAACTCTTTTAACCGAAAATCTCTTTAAGCGGCTCAATGGACGGGTTTCGATAATCTCAACCCGATCGCCAAGCTTGGCCCCAATCTGATTATCAGCCTGGAACCGCTTCCTTCTTAAAAGAACCTTTTGGTAAATTGGATGAGCTGACCGAGTCGCAATCGAAACCACGACAGTCTTGATCATCTTATCCGAAACCACTGTTCCAACAAATTTCTTACTCATTTTGTTTTTGCTTCTCTGAAACTAATGTTTTAACCAGGGCGAGTTCTTTTTTCTTGACAGAAAGCTGTCTGACGTTGACCAGCTGGCCTTGACTGGCCTTAACTCTCAATTCTAACAGTTCCTTGCCGATATCAATCAACAAAGATGCCAGCTCTGGCAAACTTTTTTGTCTTAATTCCTGTTTAAACTTAGTTTTCATGTGTTTGACGACAAATAATTTTTGTAGTAAAAGGTAGCTTACTGGCTGCTCGAACTAGTGCTTCTTTGGCCAACTCCTCGGGAACACCGGCAATCTCAAAAAGCATTCGGCCCGGCTTAATAACTGCTGCCCAAAAATCAATATCTCCTTTACCGGCCCCCATTGGTGATCCAGAACCTTTACTAGTTACCGGTTTGTCGGGGAAAATCCGAATCCAAACCCGGGCTTTTCTTTTGGTGTGTTGGGCGATTGCCCTTCTGGCGGCTTCAATTTGATTGGCTTTCAACCAACCACAACTCAAACTCTTTAAACCAAAATCACCAAAATCAAGCCGGGAGCCAGCCACACTCTTGCCTCTCATTTTTCCACGAAACTGTTTCCGGTACTTGGTCTTTTTCGGTTGCAACATTAGTCGATCTCTCCTCGATTGATATAAACTTTAACCCCAATATAACCAGCTTTAGTCAAGGCCGGAACTTCAGCATAATCAATGCTGGCCCGAATGGTGCTCAAAGGAACACTGCCTTCGGAAAACTTTTCCACCCGGCTGATAGCAGCCCCATTAACCCGACCACCAATAACAATCTTGACTCCGATTGCTCCAGAGGCCATTGTTCGAGAAATGGCTTGCTTAATAACTCGCCGATGATGCATTCTTTTGTTTAACTGACCAACAATTCTCTCCGCCACTAACTTGGCAGATAAATCAGCGTTTTTGACTTCTTCAACATCTAACTCCAAATCATTTCCAGAATCTGAAACATCAATTAATTTAACTAATTCTTTCTTTAACTCCTCAAGATTCTTTCCGCCTCTACCAATAACAACTCCCGGACGGGCCACCTGAAGAATAATTCTAATTCTACCCTTGAGTCTTTCAATTTTGGCACTAACCAAACCGGCATAGTCCAGCCGACTTTCCAAAAACTTTCTGATTTTCCGATCTTCCATCAAAAGCTTGCCGTAGTCTCTGGCAGAAACAAACCATTGTGACTGCGAAACAAACGGACTGTTTTTGGTTCCCAAGCGAAATGTGACCGGATTAGTTTTCTTGCCCATTTTCCCTTTTTAAACCTGATAAGGTAATCAATAAATGAGTTCTTTTTTTCTGAATTATGCCACTGTTGAAACGAGCTCCATGAGAGCGATCTTGTCTTTTGGAGCGTGGCCCCTCATTGACAAGCACTTTGGCCAACTTCAAACTCTCCGGATCCAAATTAAAATTATTGGTAGCATTGGCAATACCACTCTTGAGGGCTTTAGCTAAAATGCTTCCCCCTCTTTTGTCCAAAAACTTAAGTTTCCGGATTGCCAATTTCGGTGGCAAATTCCTAACCAACGCTGCCACTAATCTCAATTTGTGAGGGGAGGTCGGAATAAATTTAACCTCTGAGTTAACCTCAACCAATTGACGTTTCTTAATTGTCTTCACTTTAGTTGCCATAACCATTTTTTAAGTTTTTTCAACAATTCTTTTAACCACCCGACCATGACCCCTAAAGGTTCTGGTTGGGGCAAATTCGCCCAGGCGATGACCGACCATTTCCTCGGTCACAAAAACTTTCAAGAATTTGCGACCATTGTGAACCATAAAGGTGTGGCCAACAAACTCCGGCGGAATTTGTGAATTCCGAGCCCAGGTTTGAATCGCTTCCATTTTGCCACTGGCTTGCTTGGCTACTTTTTTAAGTAGTTTGGCATCGACATATGGACCCTTTTTCGAACTTCTCGACATTGTCTACTTTCTTCTTTTAACTATTAAACTATTAGAATGTTTATTCTTTTTCCTGGTTCTCCTACCAACCCGCTTGCCCCAAGGAGTCTTGGGTGACTTCATCCCTACCGGTGAACGACCCTCGCCACCACCGTGCGGATGGGAATCAGGATGTTGAGCGACTCCTCGAACAGTTGGCCTAACTCCTCGGTGCCGTTTGTCACCAGCTTTGCTCAACTTTCGACTGCCGTGAGCAACATTACTCAGCTGACCAATCGTTGCCCAACAGTTAGCCAAAAATAGGCGAATTTCTCCTGAGGGCAACTTGACCGAAATCTGATCACCGCTGCGCCCTTGGACAAAAGCCTGATTGCCAGCTCCACGAACCATCTGTCCCCCTTTGCCTGGGAGAATTTCCAAATTGTGAATCGGAACCCCAACTGGAACCTGACTTAAAGGCAAAGCGTTCCCCGGTTCAATCGGTGCATTCTCCGAGGCAATGATTATACCATCCTTTTTCAACTTGGCCGGTGCCAGAATGTATCTTTTCTCGCCATCGAGATAACAGACCAAGGCAATGTTGGCCCCTCGGTTAGGATCATACTCAATCGAAATCACCTTGGCTTCAATCTCCTTTTTGTCTCGGTGAGTATCAATTATCCTAACAAATCGCTTGTGTTGACCACCCTGGTGACGGACACTAACATGTCCCCGGCTGTCTCGACCGGACTTTTTCTTTTTAATATCAACCAGTTTTTTGATTAACTTTTTTGTCATTTTTTCTTAACCTTTAAAATATCAAGCTTGACTCCGGGAGCAAAAACAGCAATCGCCTTTTTGCGTGATACCCCTTGAACCAACCGTCGTGTTCCTCGAACATATTTTTGCTTGCCCTTTAAGGTAATGGTTCTTAAACTAACCGGTCGATGACCAAAAGAATCAATTAGGGCCTGTTTAATCTGATTTTTTTTAGCCAAACGATTAACCCAAAACCAATACTGATTTAACTGTCTGGCAACAGTCGCCTTTTCAGTCACAATTGGTTTCAAAATAATTTGATTACTTTCCATTGTCAGTCTCCTTGGTTGGCTTGCTAGTCGAATTTCTAGTAGTTAGAGTTTTGACGGCTTCGGGGGTTAAAATTAAGAAGTGGCAAGAGGCCAGGTCATGAATATTCAAAGTCTCGGCCGAAGCCCAACGACAATAGGGCAAATTCTTAAACGATCTTGTTGCCTTTGTCCAATCATTCGGAAAAATCAAAAGATTGCCTTTTTTCTTGTAAAGACTGTTCCCCAAATGATCCGAAAGTATTTTTTTAATCAAAATTTCGGCACTTTTGGTCTTGCCGTCAATCCCCTTCAGGCCATCAATCACCAACAGGCGATCGTCGACCAGTTTTGAGGACAACAAACTGACAAAAGCCGCCTGCTTCATCTTTTTGTTCATTGTCATATAATAGTTTTGGGTTCCTCGCGGTCCATGGGCCTTAGATCCACCAACGAAAATCGGCGCATAGCGATCACCATGACGGGCTCGACCGGTACCTTTTTGCTTCCAAATCTTACGATTTGACCCACTAATCTCTCCTCTAGTTTTAGTCTTGGCCCTGGCCGTTCTTTGATTAGACAGAAAAACCCGCAAGGCCTGAGCAATCAAAAGTGGCTTCTTTTTGACTCCAAACAATTCCTTAGGCAAAGCCAATCCCGCCTTAGAAGCTCCATCCAACCCAAAAACCGGTGCCACCAGTTTTTTAACCACTGCCTTTTTGGTCTTTCCTTTCACTTTTTTTTCTACCTTTGTTTTGACCATTGCTGTCTTAACCATTGTCTTTCAAAACAACTTTTAACCAAGCTCCTGTCGGTCCGGGAACCCCACCAACAAGAGCAATCTGTTTTTTGTCTGCGTCCACCCATAGAACTTCGAGGTTTCTAACCGTTGCCCGATGATTGCCAAGATGGCCTGGCATTTTTTTGCCCTTAATCACCCGGCCTGGAGTCTGGGGCCCAATTGAGCCCGGAGCTCTTTCCCGATCAGACTGGCCACGAGTCTTAGGTTGACTATGAAAATTCCATCTTTTAATAACACCAGCAAACCCACGCCCTTTGCTAACTCCAACGATATTCACTTTTTGACCGGCTGATAAGACTGTCTCAACGCCAATTTGGTCTCCAATTTTGGGCAAGTCCCCAGAACCATCAACGGCCACTTCTGAAATCCAAGCCGGAATTTGGTCAATTTTCAGCTTCTTTAAAAAAGAAGAAAGGGGTTTGTTTCCCTTTCTCTTTTTCCCAACCCCAAGGCCAACGGCGAAATAACCATCCTGTTGTTGATTCTTAACCCCAACTACTAAACAGGGCTCGGCGCTCAAAATCGTAGTCGCCACTAAGCTACCGTCTTGGCGGTATTCTTGCGTCATGCCTAATTTTTTAGTCAAAAAGCCTTTAATTGCCATTTTTAAAAAGGGGCCCGAAGGCCCCAGTCTTCTTTAAGCTTTCAGTTAAACTACATCTTAATAGTAATCTCGACACCAGCCGGCAAGTCCAGATGCTGAAGACTATCGATAGTTTTAACCCCAGCGTCCAAAATATCAATCAGACGTTGATGTGTCAAAATTTCGAAATGCTCTCGAGCATCTTTGTCGGTGTGGGGGCTGGTAGTAACCACGATTTTTTTGTTCCGAGTTGGCAGAGGAATCGGTCCTTTGACCCGAGCTCCTGTCGTAATTGCCGCCTCGATAATCTTGGCCGCCGCATCATCGATAATACGATGATCCCACGATTTTAAACGTACTCTGATCCGACCCTTAGGCATCGGTATTTTTACTCAATTATTTTAGTAATAACTCCGGCACCAACAGTTTTGCCTCCCTCGCGGATGGCAAATCTCAAGCCTTCCTCAATGGCGACTGGCTTGATTAACTTGATGGTTACATTAGCGTTGTCTCCGGGCATAATCATCTCGACACCCTTTTCCAGCTCTAGCTGGCCGGTGACGTCAGTTGTTCTGATGTAAATCTGGGGTCGATAACCGCTGAAAAATGGAGTGTGGCGTCCGCCCTCCTCTTTTTTCAGAACATAAATTTCAGCATTGAAACTGGTATGAGGTGTGATTGATCCTGGCTTAGCCAAAACCATTCCTCGAGTGACATCCTTTTTCTCAACTCCTCGAAGCAAAATACCAGCGTTATCTCCGGCCTGTCCTTGTTCAAGACTTTTGTGGAACATCTCCACTCCGGTAACCACTGTTTTTCTGGTTGGCTCCAAACCAACAATCTCAATTTCCTCGTTAACCTTAACGACACCACGATCAATTCTACCGGTAACCACGGTTCCTCTTCCTTTGATGGAAAAGACGTCTTCAACCGGCATCAAAAATGGCTTGTCAAGATCCCTTTGAGGAGTAGGAATGTGAGAGTCAACTGCCTCCATCAATTTCATGATTGATTCTTTGGCTTCTGCATCTCCATCGAGTGCCTTAGAAGCTGAGCCACGAATAATCGGGGTATCTTCGGAAAACTCATACTTTTTGAGCAATTCCTTGATTTCAATCTCAACCAAATCCAAAAACTCCTTGTCTTCAACCAAATCAACCTTGTTAAGGAAAACCACTAAGGCTGGAACATTAACTTGTTTGGCTAAAAGAACGTGTTCTCGAGTCTGAGGCATTGGCCCATCAGCGGCTGAAACTACCAGAATAGCACCGTCCATCTGGGCGGCACCGGTAATCATGTTTTTAATGTAATCGGCATGTCCAGGACAGTCGATGTGAGCATAGTGTCGATTGGCAGTCTCGTATTCAACGTGAGAAACAGCAATGGTAACAATCTTACTAGCGTCTCTAACCGTTCCCCCCTTAGCGATGTCCGCATAGGACTTAGCTTGGGCTCCGCCTTCACCCTCTAAAACTTTCAAAATTGCCGCTGTTAGTGTGGTTTTCCCATG
>JBDRHU010000087.1:0-8604 GCA_043816565.1 Patescibacteria group bacterium | reverse complement strand
ACTAGCTAAAAAGATTATCGATGCCGTTGAAATTGCTTTTGAGCTTTCAGACGGACTAGCGATCCTAACCGAAGTTAAAGATCCTGATTTTGATTTTCCTGTTAAGCCCAAAAAAACCAGTGACAAACTATTTTCTCGTCGCTTTTCCTGTCCTGATTGTCAGATTTCTCTGCCTCCAATTAAGCCCAGACTGTTTTCGTTCAACTCCCCTCTTGGGGCTTGTGATACTTGCAAGGGCTTGGGAGTAATTCTGAAAGTGGACGAGAACAAGGTTCCCCAAGCCAAGATTAAACAACTGAAGGAAAGATACCTGCAAACCCAGTCGGATAACTTAAGAAAGTATCTGGAAAAATACATGATTAGAGTTACCTGTTCTGACTGTCAAGGTGGTCGTTTGGCCCCGGAGGCGTTGTCGGTTTTGATTGGCAAGAAAAACATCGCCCAAGTGGTTGATTTGCCCTTAAACGAGTTTTGTCTTTGGTTAGACAAAACATCCAAAGCTTTTACTGATGGCAAGCAAAAAATCGCCAAACTGATTCTAGACGAGCTCAAAAACCGAGCTGACTTTTTGATTTCTGTCGGAGTTGATTATTTGACTCTGGCTCGAGACGCCACTACCCTGTCGGCCGGAGAGGCCCAAAGGATCAGGTTGGCCAGCCAGTTGGGAACCGGCCTAACCGGAGTGCTTTATATCTTGGACGAGCCGACGGTTGGTTTGCACCCTCGAGACACTGGTCGACTGGTTAACACCCTCGAGCGGTTGAGAGACCTGGGCAATACCGTTATTGTCGTTGAACACGATGAGCTGGTTTTGCAAAAAGCCAATTATCTAGTTGAGTTTGGACCTGGAGCTGGCAAGAAGGGTGGCAAGGTGGTGGCCACCGGTACTCCTGAAGAGATCTTTAGCAACAAAGAATCGTTAACCGGCAACTATCTTTCTGGCCGTCGGCAAATTGAACCGGCTGGTAGAAAAATTAAGCTGACCGATGAGACTCGCTGGATGACGGTTTCTGGGTGCAAACAACACAACCTCAAAGACCTGGAAGTTAAATTTCCCTTGGGAGCCTTAACGGTTGTCATGGGAGTTTCCGGGTCGGGCAAGTCAACCCTGGTTGACAAGACTCTTTATCCGGCCTTGATGAAGGCAGTCTATGGTTATTTTTATCAGGACCCGGGCGAGTATCAAAAACTAACCGGGGCTAACTCAGCCGAAAGAGTTTTGGTAGTTGATCAATCCCCGATTGGCCGAACTTCCAGAAGCAATCCGGCCACCTATATTGGAGTTTTCAATGACATTCGAGATTTGTTTGCCCAGACCCCGGAGGCCAAACTGCGAGGTTTTTCCAAAAGTCACTTTTCTTTTAATGTTAAAAGAAGTTCGCGGGCCAATGAGGGTCGCTGTCCTCGTTGTGAGGGTCAGGGCAATATTCGGGTTAGAATGGAATTCTTGCCAGATGTTTGGGTCACTTGCGAGGAGTGTAACGGCAAGCGCTACAAAGAAGCAGTTTTGGAGGTCGACTACAAAGACAAAAACATTGCCGATGTCTTGGACCTGACCATTGACGAGGCCAATGATTTTTTTGCCCACTACCCGTTGATTTCCCGGAAGCTCAAACTACTTCAAGAAATCGGTCTTGGCTATTTGCGATTAGGCCAAATTTCCCCGACTCTCTCTGGAGGCGAATCACAAAGATTAAAACTAGCCCGGGAATTGGTCAAACGTAGCAACAAAAGAACGATCTATCTGCTTGATGAGCCAACGACCGGTTTGCACTTTGCCGATTTGGAGAAACTACTAAAGGTTTTGCGAAAATTGGTTGACCAGGGCCACACAGTGATTGTCATTGAACACAATCCCCAAGTGATCAAACAAGCCGACTGGTTGGTTGAGTTGGGTCCGGAGGGCGGCAATGGTGGTGGTTATCTAATCGCTAGTGGAACACCCGAGGAGATTAAAAAGAACCCCAAATCGTTAACCGGTAAATATCTTTAAATCGATGAAGATTGATTTTAAAACTATTCCGGCTCAGCCGGGAGTTTACTTTTTTAAGAACAAAAACAAAAAGGTTATCTATGTTGGCAAGGCCACCAGCTTAAGATCTCGTTTACGTCAATACTTCCAGGACAATCGGGATCCAAAAACTGAGCTGATGATGGCCCAGGCGGTTGACTTTAGTTTTAGCCAAACCCCATCGGAATTGCTGGCTTCGATTTTGGAGGCCAAATTAATCAAACAATATCGTCCTAAATATAATTTGCTTTTGAAAGATGACAAGCGACACCTTTACCTGGGCATTACCAACGACCAATATCCCCGAATCAAACCGGTTCGTCGACCGGAGTTAGAAAACTTGCTTTTTTGGGCCGGACCTTTCCCCTCTTCCTTGGCGCTCAAGCAATTACTCCGCTGGACCAGAAAGATATTCCCCTACTGTTCTTGCAAGGGCAAAAGAAAAAACAATTGTCTTTACTCACAGATCAAGCTTTGTCCTGGGCAAAAGGTGTCTCCGGCTCAATACCGAAGAACAATTAACAAAATCGTCCTTTTTTTCTCGGGAGAATCCGATAAGTTATTAGAAAAATTGACCAAAGAAATGACCCAATCGGCTAAAAAACTAGACTTTGAAAAAGCCAATCAGATCAAGGCCCAGATTAACCATTTGGAAAGACTAATCTTTTCCCGACAGCTAGCCGGTCAAAACCTAGACACGGTTAGGGCCTTGAGGCAGTTGAAAACTATTTTAATCAAACACCAAAACTTGGACCCTTTTTATCTCCAAAGAATTGAGTGTTACGATATTGCTAACCTGGGCAGTCGAGAGATTGTTGGAGCAATGGCAGTTTTGATTAATGGTGAGCCGACTTCTGGAGAATATCGACGGTTTAAGATAAAAAGAGCCAGGCAGGATGACCCGGCTTGTCTGGCCGAAGTCGTTTCGCGTCGGTTAAACCACCAGGAATGGCTCTACCCTCAACTGATTTTGATTGATGGTGGTCGACCCCAACTGCGAGCAATTATTCCAATCTTGAGAGAAAGACAGTTGTTAAGAGAAACCGGCATTATTGGATTGAGCAAACAAGGTGAAGTTCTTGTCATTCCCCAACTGACAGGCAACAAAATTAGTTTTATTGATTTAAAATTGCCAATCGATACCCCGGCACTGAAACTGTTGCAAACAGTCAGGGATGAGGCCCACCGCTTTGCTCAAAACCTGCTTCACCAAAGGCAAAAGTTAAAACCAAGATCAGATCATTTTAAAAAGTAATAACTCGACTTGGTCTTTCCTTTTTTAGCAACCAGACCCTTTTTTAGCAAGTTAGACAATAAATTGTGCGCTTGTTGTCGAGAGACTTGTAATTTTTCAGCCAGCTTTGGAGCGGTGAGCTCTTTTTGTTTTTTTAAAACCTCGATCACTTCTTGTTCTTTGGAGCTGGGTCTATTTTCCATTTTAAGAGTGTCATAGTTTTTTTTCACTTTTGCCAAGACTGATTGTAGGGAATACATTACTCCCTCGCTAAAATACTCCAGCCATTCGGTCTTGTCTCCAGAATCGGCAGTGTGTAATTTGTCTGAATATAAACTGCGATCAATGTCGTAATAATCATCCAGAACGAAATACTTGTTAATCGGGTACTGGTTTTTCATAAAAATTAAAGTGGTAAGCAGGCGACAAACTCGACCGTTTCCGTCCTCAAAAGGGTGGATATAGACAAATTGGTGGTGAAAAATACCAGCCTTCAGTGGGGCCGGTAGAGCGAGCTCCTCTTTTTCCCAAAGGATTAACTCTTCAATCGCGGTTTTGATTTGGTCCGTTTGGTGAAATGGTGGCTCGTGTTTAATAACAAAGTCAAAGTTCCCCTTTTGACCTAACGCTTGGTGCCCGACGACAACCTTTTGGCTCCTGAACTGTCCGGCGAAGTTTTTAACCCCAGTTAGAAGTTTTAAGTGTAGTTCGGTGACCAGGTCTAAAGAAATTTCTTGCTCAAGATATTCTTCCATCGCTTTAAGCAGGTTAAAATAGTTTTGGACCTCTTTTTCATCTTTGTTGACGGGGATTCGGTCAGATAAAAGCAAGTTGGTTACTTCTGGCAGTGTTAATGGATTACCCTCAATACTATTGGAGATATAACTAGACTGAACCAAGTTGTCCCTTTCTAGACTTAACTCCAGCTCTTTTGGAATTTGAAGCCCCTCAAGCTGTCCGTGGAAACGTTCAATTTTAGTGAGGTTACTAAGGATTTGCGGGCTTAACTGGTAGCTGGGCTTAAACATTGTCTATTTAGACTATATCGCCAAACAGAATAATTGTCAAGTTAATTGTCAAGTTAATTGTAAAGTCGTTTTGATTTTGCTCCCAAACGTGGTTGAATTGTTTTGTGGCCAGCTATCGTTTTACTAAAGATCGTCGAGTTAAAGGGATCAAGCTATTAATTAGTCGGGAGCATGGTTTGGAGATTAAGGCCCCTTTTCAGGTCCCCAAGGTTTTGATAGACAAACTACTTAGAGAAAAAAGCGATTGGATATCAGACAAACTTAAACTGGTCGATCACTCCCCCGTTCCCCGGTCCAGTGCTTACAATTATCAGCAATACAAAAAGAAAACCTTGAAACTAGTTAGGCAAAAAATCAAACAGTTCAATCAGCACTATCAATTAAGTTGCCAGAAAATTAGTGTCAGAAACCAAAAGACTCGCTGGGGTAGTTGTTCAAAAAAAGGGAATTTGAACTTTAACTTTAGAATCGGACTTTTACCCGACCACCTGGTCGATTACATTGTTGTCCATGAACTTTGCCACTTAAAAGAACTTAATCACTCAAAGAAGTTTTGGGATTTAGTCGTCCAGACCATTCCTAATCACAAAATCGCTCGTCGGGAGTTAAGGTTAAGAGGATTGTCAATTTTCTAACACAGTAAAATTTCCCTCTTTACAAAAAGGGGTCAACTAGTTGATAATTATTTGTAATCCACTGTTTCTTCGCTTTTTTTGGGTTACACCGCAATCAATGAGTCAAAAATACGACGTCATCATTGTCGGGGCGGGTGCGGCCGGGATTTTTGCCACTCTCAAGCTGATTGAAGAAACCGATCTTTCAGTTTTGATATTGGAAAAAGGATTAAAGTTGAATCAAAGAACTTGTTTGGTTGGCAAAGATCCTTGTTCTTCTTGTCATCTTTGTTCCAAAACTTCTGGTTGGGGTGGGGCCGGTGCCTTCTCTGACGGTAAACTTAATATTGCTCAAACTAGTATTGGAGTCAGTATTGCTGATTTTATTGATACTAACGACTTTGGACGATTGGTAAAGATGACTGATGATTATTGGTTGGAGTTTGGGGCTCCCAAGAAAGTTTACGGATTGGATAGTGCTCGGGTGGCCAAAATCCGTCGACGGGCGGAGAAGGTCGGTCTGATTTTCAAGGTTAGCCCAATTAGACATTTGGGAACAGATGGATCAATCAAAGTTCTGGGCAAGATGTTTTCATTTTTGGAAAATCGAGTTCAAATTAAATTTCGGGCAGAAGTTGAGAAAATTCTGATTGACAAAAAAAATCACCGAGCTCGGGGGGTGGTTTTGAAAAACGGCCAAAAATATTTGGCCAAACATTTGGTTATTTGTCCGGGTCGGGAAGGAGCTGATTGGTTTGCCGATCAATGCCAGGATCTGGGATTATCCCAGACCGTTTGTCCGGTTGAAATTGGGGTTCGGGTTGAGTTACCGGCTAAAGTAATGAAGCCGTTAACTGATGTTTTGTATGAAGCCAAGATTGGCTATTGGACTAAAACCTTTAATGACTTTGTTAGAACTTTTTGTATGTGCCCCGGGGGTTATGTGACCGTTGAAAATACCGACAGTAGCTATCGAGTTAAAAGTGTTAACGGCCACAGTTTCCAGAAAAAGAAATCCCAAAACACCAATTTTGCTTTACTGGTCAGAACCGAATTTACCTATCCATTTAAAGAACCAAATCTTTACGGTAGTTATGTCACCGGGTTGGCCAATCTTTTGTCCGACGGGATTTTGGTTCAAAGACTGGGAGACCTATTGGCCGGTCGGCGATCAACCAAACAAAGAATCAGACAGTCTTCGGTCAGGCCAACCTTAAAAAGCGCTGTTCCCGGAGACCTGGCCTACGTTCTCCCCTATCGCCACCTAACCAACCTGATGGAAACTCTAAAAGCGATTGACAAAATTGCTCCCGGAGTTTTTGCTTTTGATACTTTACTTTACGGGGTTGAGGTCAAGTTCTATTCTTCTAGTCCCAAGTTAACAAACTGCTTCGAAACTGAGATTGAAAATTTGTTTGCTTGTGGTGATGGCGCCGGGGTCAGTCGCAATCTGGTTCATGCTTCGGTTTCGGGTTTGAAAGTCGCCGAAGAAATTATTTCACGGAATATCAAAAGTTAATATTTAATTAGGAGGCAAAAATGACAGCAACTGTTGTTTTGGGCAGTCAGTGGGGCGATGAAGGCAAGGGGCGCTTGGTAGATTATCTATCCCAAAAGGCGGATTTGGTAGTCAGGTTTAGTGGTGGCAATAACGCTGGTCATACGGTGGTCCACCAGGGAGAGAAAGTTTTGTTTACCATTATTCCGGCTGGGGCTTTATACAGCAAGAAACTAGCGATTGCTGCTGGTGTTGGTTTTGACCCCGAAGTTTTAATTTCTGAAATCAAGATGATGGAAAAACTTGGTTTTAAGATAAAACTGGCAATTGATCCCAGGAGCCATATTGTTATGCCCTACCATCGTCAAAGAGATGTTGCCAATGAAGCCAAAAGGGGCAAAACCGGAGTTGGTAGTGTTGGTTTTGGAATTGGTTATTGTTTTGTTGATCGAGCTAGGCGAGGCAATCTCAGGCTTGAAGACTTGCTTAATTCGAGCGAGTTAAAAAGCAAGTTGGCCTATCACTATCCTCGCAACAAAGAAACCATGGATCGGCTCTATGGAGTTAAAATTGACCCTCAGGAAAAGATTTTCAAAAGGTTAAGGTTGCTGGGCAAAAAACTTTCTCAATATTCAGAGGATGTTTCTTTGTTAACAATCAAAAGTTTAAAACAAAACAAAGAGGTTCTTTTTGAAGGCAGTCAGGGAGTGTTGCTGGACAATAACTTTGGTACCTATCCGTATACGACTGGTAGCCATATTATTGCCGGCTATATTTTCCCCAGCGTTGGTTTGCCACCAACTAGTGTGAAAGCGATTGCCGTGGTTAAAGCCTTTAACTCTCGAGCCGGTAACGGTCCTTTCCCGACCGAGATTTCAATTACCAAGGGAGTTGGCAAGCAGATTCTGATTAAGGGGCATGAGTTTGAGGAATTCCCCGGGGTACCAGTTAGACCCCGAAGGATTGGTTGGTTGGATTTGCCAATGTTAAGATACGCCCATCAGCTCAATGGCTTTTCGGCTTTGGCAATTACCCACCTGGATACTATGGCTGAATTGCCAGAGGTTAAGGTTTGTACTCATTATCAGTATGGTAGTCAAAAGAGCTTACTGCCCAGGTTTCCAGGAATGACCAGCGGAGTTAAGCCAGTTTTAAAAACGGTTAGCAGTTGGTCGGCAATTGACCCGACTAAGATTAAAAAGTTTGTTGATTTGCCGGTTGGGGCCAGGCAATATCTGACACTGGTCGAAAAAGCGATTGGGGTTCCGATTAAATATATTTCCCTGGGAGCTGAAAGAAAGGCGATGATTGAAAGATAATGGTTAAACAGTATAGAACTTTGGCCTCCAAGGTGGTTTTTAACAATCGTTGGGTTCAGTTAAAAATTGATTCCTTGGAACTAGACAAAGGGCAAAGCTACGACTATGTTTATCTAACTCGGCACCACAATGGTGTAGTGGCAATTGCCTACTTTGAAAAGGCGGACCAACTAATGATGGTTCGTCAATATCGTCATCCGGTCGGAGAACATCTCTGGGGGTTTCCGGCCGGAGGTCAAGAAAAGGGGCAAGCCCCCCGGCAAACCGCCAGGAAAGAATTGGCCGAAGAAGCGGGTTTAGTTGCCGGGCGATTAATTGACTTAGGACATAACATTATCGATCCGGGGATTGTGAGCAATCGAGGTCGGATTTTTTTGACACTGGATCCGACGGTTGATGAATCTAAAAAAGTCGAAACCGCCAGTGAAAAAATCATTTGTCAAAGGTTCACCCTCGAAGAGGTCGACCAAATGGTTGCCAAAGGCCAGATTCGAGATGGCTGGACCTTAAGTGCTTTGTATCTTTTCAAGCTTTGGCAAAAAGGATCAAGATAATTTGGGGCTTAAACAAAATCGGAGTGATGGCAAAGATGGAAATAAGTGAATTTTGTGCTAGACTAAATTTGAGTAAAATGAGATTGGTAAAAAAGATATTAAAACTTGGTTCCCTTTTTATATTTCTGGTCTTTTTGTCTTCTCTTTTTCAAAGGATAAGACTTCAAAGTCGTGCCTACTACGGAAGTAACCAGGCAATTTTCATCTCTGGTAGCGGAGAATCTCAAAACCGAACCCCTTGGAAATTCCGAACGCCATCGCTGCCACCGGCACAATGGAGATCAACGAATAGAAGGTGAGCGCCGATGCCCGCAGCTGACATTTGTCCTCGTCAAATCCGCGTATG
>JBDRHU010000086.1:0-2633 GCA_043816565.1 Patescibacteria group bacterium | reverse complement strand
AAAATAGCCTTCGGTCCCGACCACAATCCCCTTGTCTCTGGGAATGGTCTTTAAATATTCGGCAATCTCTTTAATTCCCCATCCAGCTGTCCAGTCTTGCAAGTAACCCTCCCTTTCATTTCTGGGAAATGGGGCCTGAGCCGGATTGGTTAACAATTTGAAATCAAAGATCAAGCAATAGACAGAAATCCAAGCTAATATTCCCCAGAAAACCAACCGACCCCATTTCTTTTCCAAACTAGTCAAAAACTTAGCCGCTAGAATCAAAAAAATCGGTACCCCGTATAAAATATATCGGGCAGTAAAAACCTTGGCAATGGCTGATTGAGCCAGTAGTGGCAACAACCACCAAATTGCTAACACCTTGGGGGCAAAAATAACCCCCAGAACTCCAAGAATCGCCAGGGGTGGAGTTAAATAGCCCCGGTAATAGCGAATCACGTCTCCCAAGTGAGGCTTAATCGGATCCCAGGGATGTTTTAAAATCTCGCTAATCGGCCAAACATAGTCTTTGTTTCTGATGGCAATCATTTGAAACTCTGGACCTAGCCGAAGAATATTGTAAATGCCATAGGCAAAGGCACCAACTACCCCTAAAAGAATTATTTTTTTAAAAAGATCTCCCAATTCGCTCTTCTTTTTCTCCCAAAACCGCCAAGACCGGTTTTTTTGAGAAAACAAAACCACCAGTGGTGTCATCAGTAGAAAAATCATCGCCGGTGACTTGGTCAACCAGGCCCCACCGAGAATCATCCCCAAAATCATCGCCAAATCCAATCTCTTGTACTTACCCAGCAAAACAGCAAACAGCAAAGCCCAAATCCCAAAAGCACTCAGTAAACTATCAACCAAGGCCATCCGGTCAAAAAACAAGGTAAATGGAGCAATCAAATAGAAAAACCCAGCCAACAAACTAACCACTAGCCCCCAACCCAAAACTAGAGGCAAAGCCAAAACTCCCAATAAGGTTCCAAAGCCGGCCACCACCGAAACCATTCTGCCGGCCAAAAGCGGATCGGAAACCAACTTCAAAAAGGGGATGGTTAGCCACATAAATAGTGGCTGTTTGCCATCCTGAAGCGGGATAAAGCGCAGTCCCGGCTCAGTTCGCATCACCTGGGCCCAACGGACATAAATGGCTTCATCGACAAAAACCGGCAACTTGCCCAAACCATAAAGGCGGGTTAGAAAATAGGCCCCCAGCAAAAAGACAAGTAAAAAAGCTAACCTTTTAGGCCAGCTTGATTCCCCATCCGTCATCCTGAGGAGCGAAGCGACGAAGGATCTAGTGTTAGCGTAAATATTACGTTCGTTGCACTCACTAGATTCTTCTCCGCCAGCCGGCGGATCAGAATGACAGAGAGCTCCAAAATCAAGCCCGTTTTCTTTCATATTTGCCCCGATAATCATTCAGCCTAACTCTAAAAATTTCCTTGGCCATATTCTTTGATTCTTTAATGAAATTCTGCTTCTTGCTGGTTGAGGTATCTTCATTTTTCCAGTTAATCTCAATCTCTTTTATTCGGTAGCCCCATTTTTGGGTGATAAACAACAACTCGACATCAAAGGCAGAAACATTCCAACCGCTGGCCTTGTCCAGTTCTTGAAAAAACTGTAGTCTGGGAAAAATCTCCAAGGCCACTTTTCTTTCAAAAGCCTTAAAACCACACTGAGTGTCAAGGATGTCTCTTAAAAGAAAGGTTTTCCTAAAAAGCAAAAAGCAAAAGGCCATCAATTTTCTAAACCAAGAGGCGTCTTTCCTGGTCTTGCCTCGAGAACCAATAACGACTTGGTAGCCCTCGCCAAACCAAGGCAAGAGCTTTTCAATCTCGACAATCGGAGTCGATTGATCTAAATCGGTGAAAAGAACCAACTTGCCGGTCGCCTTCTCAATCCCTTTCCAAACCGCCCAGGGCTTACCGCCATGTTTATTTTCCAAAACTTTCAAGTTTTTCTTGTCGCTGGCAAACTCCTTAACTAGGTTCAAGCTATCATCGCTCGAACCATCATCAGAAACAATCAATTCCCAGCTAAACTTTTGTTGACCAATCAGATAATCATATACCTGCTGTAAAGCGCCACGTTTAATATTGTTGGCCTCGTTGTAACAAGGAATAATGATGCTAATATCTGTTTTTTTAATCATTGATTCTGGTTCTCCTCTCTCCACCAATACCACCAAAGCGAAACTCCTTGTCAATTCTACCAATCCCCCGCTGTCTTGCCAACCAAACCTCTAACCTTTCCGGATGAGGCGGATCAACCTCCCAAACAGTATAGAGCAAATCGCTTCTCTCTGGCGTCAAGTTGCACCCCTGGCGCTGACCATACCAGGCCCACAAATAATCCCAGGCATAAGGAATCACCGGTGGCACATAGGTGTCAACATTAAAACTCTGGCCACCAGCATCAACACAAATCCAATCGATCACTTGCTTTTGGTTACCAAGAGTAATGTGAGTTGGACCATCAACACCAGCCCGAAGGTAATAGTAATTCAACGGTAGATTCTGATAGAAGAAAAACCCCAAAACCGGCAAGACCAAAAACCAGGGCAGTTTTAACAGAACATAACTAAACAACAGAACAAAAATCGGGAAAAACCCGGTCAAATAATAGTCGTACAAATTGCC
>JBDRHU010000085.1:0-3753 GCA_043816565.1 Patescibacteria group bacterium | reverse complement strand
AATCAAGGCCGAGAGAAAGGCCACTTTTGAGTCAAATAGGTTTTTGGCTAGGTAAAAAATCAAAATAATTCCCAGGGCGTTTATCAATCTGAAAACGACCGAAACAAACAGGGGATTGCCACCGGAAATTAGATACAGTGGTCCCAGAAAGTACCAATACATTGGTCCGTGGAACAGCCCGGGGGCGTTGGCCGGGGGGCCGACGATTTTCAGGTCTCGGTTTTGGTAGATTTCTTGAGACAGGTAGGCATCTCTGGCTTCGTCGAAACCAAAGTAGGTCGATTCCTCGAGGTGGTAGAGTCGTAGCCCAAAACCCAGTAGAAAAATCAGTAGCAGGGCAAAGAGTTCTTTTTTGTTTTCACCCAAAGACATGGTTAGTTGATGGTCAGGGTATCAATGATATCAGCGTTTTTCGGCTGTTTGGTGATATCGGCAACAGTTAGGTATTGGTCACCGATTTTTTCTACTTTCAGGTTTTCCATTGGATATTTTGTCTGATATTCCGTTGGGCTGTCCCAGATCTCGATGGCAATATCATAAGATTGGCCGCCTTGGTAGAGTAAAACAATTCCATTGGGCCAGCCGTAGAGATTATTACTGTCATCCAGGGCCTTGTAGCTATCAGGAAACGAGATTTCAAAACCGTACTCACTGTTTTCGTAAGTTGTCCAACCCTGGGGGAGAGTACTGGCTTCTGTTTCGGTTGGTTCTGGTTGATTGCTGGGTTCAATTGTTGGGAATACTGTCGGAGAAATCAGGGCGACAGTTGTTTCAGCCGCTTGGTTACTGTTTTTTTTGCTACCCAGCAGGTAGGCACCAGTAAAACCAGCGACAACCAATAAAGTTATCCCGACTATGATTATGATTTCTTTTGTTTTCATGTCATTATCATACAAGATGAGCGACAAGAAATGAAATAAGTGTTTTGTTTCATGCCCAATAGCATGTAAAATATGGATAAAGACGATGAATATGGGGAGCATAGACCACTACAAGGTTTTGGGTGTGCCAGAAGACGCTACCACGAAGGAGATAAAGAGGGCGTACAAGAGTATAGTGCGGGAGAATCACCCTGACGTTTGCCCCAAGGATCTCCCTCGGGAGGAGATTGCCCAGCGTGAGGAACGTGTTCGTGCTGCAAATATCGCCTATGAGATTTTGGCTGATCCGGCGAATCCCCAAAAAAGGAGAGAGTATGACCTGGAACTTGCAAGACAAAGACGCCCTGGGGAGGGGCAGTTAAGACGGCGTGCAGGAGTGTCAGAACAAAGTGGGCAGAGTGGCTCAGATTTTTTTACACAGATTATCAACGATCTTATTTTGGGAGGATTGCCTGATAGAAAAGAAACTAGCGATGGTTTTATCCTTTTACCGTTGAACGACTGGGGGCTTTTAGCGGCCTTGCGGATGGCCTATCAAAGTCGGGAAGACGGCGAATGGAAAGTCAGAAAGTCAGATCGTGATGATAGGGGGTGGATGCCAGAGTTGATTTATCGTGTTAGAAGAACTAATGGTCAGGTGTATGTTTTTCGGAAAGTCACTGACTGGCGACCAGAAGGAGATCGAGACAAACCGATTGAAACATACAAAGCAGGATGGCGGAGAGACATTGATAAGCCTACTGTTTTTTTGGGTGAACAATATTTTGGCGGGAAGCTTACAGCCAGTGGTGTATTGGTTCCGGCTGGATACAAGGTCTATTTGGGTGCATTGAAAGATTTAGCCAGAAAAATTGCCGAAGACAAAAATTCGGGTGAGCCGTACGAAGTTGCCAGTGAATGTGACACAATTAGGAGATACGCACCCAGTCGTGAAAACCGATGCCAAGTTGCTTTTGTTAATTTTTGGGAAGAATTGCGCAGAGTGGGTGCCTTGGTGGTTCGGGAAGGTCCAGTGAAATCGGTTGAGAGTCAGAGGGAAAGAGGGGGAGCGGAAGGTGAGTAGTCAGGGGTGTTTTCATTCATAAATCGGTTGTCGTTCTATTCAGGTTTTTTCGCATTTTTAAACAATTAGACAATTTTTGAACCAGGTCTTGGCTATTTTTGTACTCAATAAACTTGTTTGAGATAACCTCCAGGGAGCTAGATGGTCTAACTCCTTTTTTAAACAAACAGACAATTGGGACGTTGCGAAGGTTGGCCCAACCCAATTCTATCCCTTGCCCAGTGGAGGGATACGATACTTCGGCGAGTACTAGGTCGCATTTTTTTAAATATTTTTTTGAGTCAAATGGTTCGGTGCTGGTTTCGTGAGGCAGGGTTATTTGGTGTTGGGTGTTGAGTTTCGAGCTACGAAGAGGCCGGTACAGTTCCTCTTGGTAATCGAAACCAGACGAGTGGGCAACATAGATTTTCATCCCTGCCTAAAGAATACCAAATTTTGTATCAGTTAGTTTCTCGTTCGGGAATGGCAATGATATGTGTTCTTATCGTCTCGGCGAATTTGGTTTTTGGAATGCGCAGAAAGTCACCTGAATTTTCTGGCATGTCAGGATCGTGAAGCAAGAATCCCTGATTTTCGCCATATCTAACTCCTAGTTCTTCAGGGAACAAAAGGTCTCCGAACACTAAAACAGCATGGGCTGATGGTCGATCAAAACGATAAAGAAGGCCAGCGTCAATGCTAACAATCAGGATATGTTCCGTGGCAAGAAGAGCTTCACAAAGCATTTTTTTTGAGTCGGTTGATTCTGGTGACAAATCCTGGTATTGCCACAAATCGCTTTGGACTAATTGTCTTGCTGCCGTTTGTTCTTTGGCAAAACTTGGTGAGGAATGAGCTTTTTGATGTTCGAACCACTCTGAGGAGTATGTTTCCCGAAGATACGCTTCACCTCGAGTCGCGTATTCAACAAAATCTAGCTGGCTATAAAGCCTGGTTTCCGGAAGGTGTCGTGCTAGGGCAATAGTGGCAATAGAGAATTGAGAATTAAGCCCCGATTCGTATCCGGTCACTTGGTTTATTTGTTCCGGAGTAAACCGAAGTCCAGCGGTAGTCAAAACCATCTGAACACAGGCCTGCAAACAGCGGTCTTGGTTAAAACTGCTGGCGTATTCTGGTTGTGCGGACCAGCCGCCTTCTATTCTTAGCATAAAGGGAAATGCTTATTAATTATAAGAACAGATTATAGGGGAAAGACGGAAAGAAAACAATTAAAAGCGTTTTGGTTAAGTTAAGTTCGTTAACTATGACAAGAAGGAATAGGGCCGTTGTTTCCAGTAAACTCCGTTTGTCAAAAATAAGGTAGAATATGATTGTGTCCACGTCACTAGCAATATGCAGAGGGTATTTAGGAAAAGAAATAAAAATCAAGATTGACAGGCCGATCGGAAGTGTTCATCCTCGGTTCGATGAAATTAAGTACACCTCAAATTGTGGTTATTTGGAAGGAGTAAAAGCCCCCGACGGAGATGATCTAGATGCCTATTTGTTAAATGTTGGCGAGCCTGTTAGTGATTACCAGGGGGTTGTGGTGGCAATTGTCCATAGAATTAGCGACGATGACGACAAACTAGTTGTTGTTCCCAAAGGACAGTCAATATCGGATGAAGAAATTGAAAAACAAGTTGAGTTTCAGGAAAAGTGGTCGAAATCCGGACATGTGATTATCCGGAAATAGTTATCGGGGAAACATTCTCTTTATTTGGCAGGCCCGCTCGGATTCGAACCAAGAATGTTCGTTTTGGAGACGAAAGTGATGCCATTTCACCACGGGCCTAATTAGTCTTTAGTATACCCAGAAAAGTTTTTTTT
>JBDRHU010000084.1:0-3986 GCA_043816565.1 Patescibacteria group bacterium | reverse complement strand
TGTTGTTAATTCTTTCAACAAAATATGTTCTGGAGCAATAACCATAAACGTGGCTCCGTAAAGAGTGTCTGGCCTGGTCGTAAAAACCTCTAACTCTCCATCTCCACCATCAATTTTGAACCTAACTTTTGCTCCCTCCTTTTTGCCAATCCAGTTAATCTGAGCCATTTTGACCTTCTGAACAAAGTCGGTGTCACCAGATTCTAGACCCTTAATCAGCCTGTCAGCATAGTCAGTGATTTTAACAATCCACTGGGACAGATTCTTTTTGGTCGTTTCGGCCCCACAGCGCTCACACTTGCCATCAATCACCTCTTCGTTAGCCAAACCAGTCTTGCACGACGGACACCAGTTGATTGGCTTTTCTTCTTTATAAGCCAAACCTTTTTTAAACAATTGGATAAAAATCCATTGAGTCCATTGGTAATAATCAGGACTAGTGGTATTGACTTCCCGGTCCCAATCAAAAGAAAAGGCCATTTGTTTCATCTGTGACCTAAAAGCATCAGTATTATCTTTAGTGGCCGATTGAGGGGTAATCCCGGTTCTAATAGCGTAGTTTTCGGTTGGTAGACCGAAAGCATCCCAACCCATCGGAAACAGGACGTTAAAGCCTTTCATGCGCTGAAACCGAGCATAGATATCAGCCCCAGTCATGGTAAAGGCATGGCCAATATGAAGCCCCTCGCCGGAGGGATAGGGAAACTCAACTAAAACATACTTCTTTTGTCTCTTGTCCCCGTCAACAGCCTTGTTCCAGTCCTGAGACTGCCACTCTTTCTGCCACTTGGCTTCAATCTTTTTGTAGTCCATTGTTTAATTTTATACTAACAAACAAAAAACCCCGCCGTTGCGGGGTCACTTGAAATCTCTCCTGACCCCAGGCTTATGCCAAAAGGAGGAAAAGAGAGTTTCTGTTCACAAACAGATTTATACCAAAAAGAAAAGGAAGAAGCAAGTACCTCGCTTTACCCCCCCCACCATCCCGAGGACTTCCCCTTCCTGTCATCCTGAGGCAAAGCCGAAGGATCTCCTGTAAATGAGATTCTTCACCCTGCTTCGCAGGGATCAGAATGACGAAATGGGCGGGGCAACACTCCAGCCGGTCCCATCACTAACAATTTCAATATCCCCTTTTTGATCGGTCCTTAAATACTTCAGATTAAACTTTTCCAGTCTTTCCAAAACTTCTTTGGTCGGATGACCAAAGGAATTCTCTCCGACTGAAATCACTGCCAGTTGGGGTCGACTGGCAGTCAAGATTTCTTCCGATGTGCTGGTTTTAGATCCATGGTGACCGAGTTTTAAAACCTCGACCGGAACTAACTGTTTTCGCCAGACCAAGAGTTGCTCAATTTCCACCGGCGCATCCCCGGTTAACAACGTCTTAAACTGACCAAAACTGACTTGCAAAACCAAAGACAAATCATTAGAATCTTGATCAGAAATTTCAAAATTTGGCTTTTGACAATTGCCTTTTCCAGAAAAAAATTCTTTTGGTAGTGCTTTTTGCCCACTTTCCCCATTTGCTCTTGGCGATAGACTATCAAAACGTATCTCACCGACTCTAAATACATCACCGGCTACCAGTTTCCTTGAACAAACTTTTGATTCAAACAAGTTATTTTTTAACTCCTGGAAGGGTTTTGACTCCGGATTATCAAAACCATTGTAAGCAAACAAACCGACCCGATAACGATCAACAATTTCTGTCAGTCCGCCAAAGTGATCCTCGTCCGGATGGGTGTTAATTACCAGCTCAATTTTCCGGTCCCAAAATGGCATTCTTTTTTGGAGACATTTCAAAAGCCGATCACTGTTTTTGGCCGATCCCCCATCGACCAAAATCTGACTGGTCCCTTGATAAATTAAAACGGCATCGCCTTGGCCAACATCACAAAAAACCAGATGAAAATCTTGGTCGGGAAATTGACTAAAAACAAAAACCAGTCCGACAAAAATCACCAACAAACATAAAACCAAAACCAATAACTTTTGTCTTTTGTTAACTGCTTTTTCCATTTTTCTTCCTAATAAGCAAGTAAAATATCAATAGATAGGCAAAAACCACCTGCCAAAGTCCAAAACTAAGTGGCAATTCAATCCCCGGCAGTCGAGCAAAAAAATCAATCACCCGAACCATCCATGCCAAAAAAGGGAAACTGGCCCAAATTATCAGTTTTCCCACTCCCGGTACCCAAGAAAGTAGTAATCCCAACAAACCGACACCCATTATCAATGGAACTATCGGTAAAATCAATACATTTACCAAAGGGGATAGCCAGGAAATCGTCCCAAAGTGATAAGCGATTATCGGAAAGACCATCAACTGAGCCGATAAGGTTTCGGCTAAACTCCCCCCTATCCAAGGGATTCGGGCCACCCTGGTAAACAGGCGTCCGCCGAACATTAACCCTAGCAAAGCCGCAATACTTAGCTGAAAACTAACACTAATAACCAAATCCGGCTTGACCATCAACATCAGCCAAACTGCCCCCACAACCGCCCGGTATTGGTCAAATTTCCTACCTAAAAGCTGGGCTAAAAACAAAAATGAGAGCATAATCGCTGCCCTAACAATTGGTGCTTCCAGCCCAACCATACCAGCGTAGCCCCAAACTAATCCTAAACCCAAAAACAAAGCTGTCTTTCTTCCCAAAAGATGGGCGAAAACTTCAACTGGTTGCCTGCCTATCACTGTCAAGTTGTAACCGCTAGCAACCACCACATGGAGTGTGCCAGTACTTTTCAGGTCTGAATACAAATCAGGGCCAAGGTCCTGCTTGCTGCCGAGGACAATACCAGAGAGAATATCGGCCTCCGGATAGGGCAAGTTTTTAAGGAAGTTTTTGGCTAGTTTTTCCCTAAAGTTCGCTAGTTTAGCTAAACTAGCAATCAACTGTTTTTGCCCCCCTAAACCGGTTGAAAAAGGACTAAGTTCTGGATTTAGCAGACAAAGATACTCTCTGCTCAAAGTTTG
Organism: Patescibacteria group bacterium; assembly: GCA_043816565.1. Lineage (GTDB taxonomy): Bacteria > Patescibacteriota > Microgenomatia > UBA12405 > JAHJSD01 > JBDRHU01. The sequence continues at coordinate 1,006 of JBDRHU010000084.1, read as the reverse complement.
ACACCTCTCAATTTCTCCGATAACCTGCAGACAATCACCCATTTTAAGTACAACTTCTTGGCTAGTACTAATAGTGACCCTTTGAAAGTGTTTTTGATAGTGAAAAGTCTGCTTGCCAAAACTATCATAAACTGGGGTGGATAGGCAAAATCGTAGTACTACCCTCTGCCCCGGTGAAAATCGGCTAGCTATTTTCCAATCAAGAAAGAAACGGACCGATAAAAGGGATCCCGCAACCAATAAAAACAAAAAACTGGTCTTAGAATGTCTAAATAGTGATCTGATCCTTGATCTTTTCAAAGGTTTTTGTACCAATCCCGGAAACTGCCATAATCTCTTCAATACTCTTAAATCCTCCGTTAGATTGGCGATATTCTATTATCCGGTTGGCAAAAGAGGGGCCAATTCCGGTTAGGGTTTCCAGCTGAGACTGATTGGCACTATTAATATTAACTAGTCCTGAACTAGTCGTCCCCTTGACCGACCCCACCGCCAAGGCCTCAGTTTGGGTAATTTCTCCAATCTTTGGGAAGTATATCTTCTCTCCATCGGTCAATTTTCTAGCCAGGTTAAGATTCTTGTCAACCCAGTTTTGGTCAATTTGCTTACTAAAGCCCCCGGCCAAATCAACCGCATCCATCACCCTGGAACCCGATTGCAAATGATAAACACCGGGATTAACTAGCTGTCCAGACAAATCAACTACAATCTCTGATTCCTCCATAACTTGGGAGGAATCAAGAAATTCAACTTCTGGTTTCTGCTGTCGATTCGTCCAAAAAAGAACCGCCCCCAAAAGAATCAGCCCTACTCCGGCTCCTAAAACTCCAAAGCGGCCATATTTCTCCCAAAAATGCCAAAAACCAGCAGGCATAAACAATTATATACCCTCGGAAAATAATGAAAGTTTGTGCTGGCGCATGGATTAATTATACAATACTAATCTGTAAATCCTGCCTAATTAACAGCCGTCACCAAGTATCTTTAGCCGTAAAACGCCAAGCTC
>JBDRHU010000083.1:0-2173 GCA_043816565.1 Patescibacteria group bacterium | reverse complement strand
AATTTGGAAAAGGCTGAGTTTGAAAGAGAGCGTTTGAATCCGGATGAAAAACAAAAAGAATTCAAAATTGACAAACAGCCGGAGTGGGTTTGTACCATGGAGGACAACACCAAACATTATGGTCAACCACTTTGGCGCTATCTTAAAAATGTTGTATACAAAGACGAGAATGGCAGACTGATTGTTGCTTCTGTTAGGGGAGATCAGGAAGTCAATGAGGCCAAGTTAAAGCGAGCTGTCAATGCTAGTTTTTTAGAACCAGCCACCGATGCTGACTTGAAGAAAATGGGAACCAAGTCTGGTTGGGTTCATTCTTGGGGTCACAAAGGAGTGACCTATGTTGGTGATTTGGGACTGGAAATGGTTAACAATTTTATTGGTGGCCAGAAAGAGAAAGCGACTGATTCTTTTAATGTTAACTATGGTCGGGATTTCAAGTATGAGATTTTGGCCGACATTGTTAATGCCAAGCAAGGGGATAGTTGTGCCAAGTGTAAAAAGAGCCTGCCCGCCAACCGGCGGGGCCTGCCCGCCAACCGGCGGGGCAAGTTAAAGGAAATTCGAGGAATTGAGATTGCCCATGCTTTCAAGTTGGGAACTTGCTATTCCCAGTCGATGGGAGCCAAATACCTAGATGAAAAAGGCAAAGAACAATTGATCCAAATGGGTTGCTACGGGTTGGGGATCTCCAGACTAATGGCGGTTGTCGCCGAGTTTAATCGAGACGAGAATGGTCTAGTTTGGCCGGAAACAGTTGCCCCTTACAAGTATCATCTGGTTGGCCTAGACCTTCACCAGAAAGAAGTAGCCGGTTGGGCTGAAGAAGTCTATCAACACTTACTTGATCAAGGTCAAGAGGTTTTGTTTGATGATCGATTAGAGGTCACCCCGGGGGAGAAGTTCAAAGACGCTGACCTAATTGGAATTCCCTGGAGACTAGTTGTTAGTGCCAGGAACCTGAAAGACAAGAAAATTGAAGTCAAAAAAAGGGATCAAAAAGACAGCCAGAGGCTGACGGCAAAAGAGTTGGTCAAAATTTAGACCAATTTTCACAGACCTTGGGGGTCGAACCGTACCTACACCTTGGGATTATTCTCTTCGGATGGTATCAAAGTGAAGCGAAACGAAACATTTGATTCCTCCGAGGTGAACTTTATTATGTGTTTGAGTTTTAGACCAACAAAAGGACACCGGCGAAGACGAGAACTGCTCCTAGAACCTTGTTAAAAAGTCTGTCTTTTTCTTTGAGAAGAAAATAGCTGATAACAACAGTGAAAATAATGTTGGTTTGTTGAATTGGAGAAATTATACTAGCCGGACCACCGGTTTTGTAAGCAGTAAAAATAGTTAGAGCAGACAGGGCGTAAAAGACGGCACAAAAAAGTAGGCTTGGTATTGTTTTTTTGTTGAGATATTGGTTAATGTTACCGATTGATCTTGGTTTAAATCCCAAGGTGGCGAGGGCAGGAAGGGTAAACGCAAGTATCATGTAAGAGGAAATACTATTGTATCTGCTAATGATGTAAGCGTCATTAGTAAATGCGATACCAAAAAGCATGGCACCCAGTAAAGCGTAAAGGTGCCCTTTGTTGATTTGCCAACGACTACGAGAGAAATTAATAGCGGCTACTCCCAAAACTACAAGCACAATGCCAAATATGTTTTTGGTAGTTAGTTTTTCTCCAAGCATGATAATAGCGGCGAGCACAGACCAAACAGAGTTGGAGGCAAAAATGACTGAAACTTCAGATGCTTCGGCCACTTTAAAAGCTTTGAAAGTGAGCACATTTCCCAAGCTGTAAAAGAGAGCTAAAATTAAGATGTTTAATCCGATTCCCGACAGGTCAGGAAACTCAAGAGTTTTGGTAAAGAGAGCGTAACTCAGAAAAAGAAGAGCGACCACAAGCTGAAAAACAAAACCAAAAGCAAAAGGATCACTGTCTTTGTTTTTAAGAAGAACTTTTTGCAAAATGCGAGTTAAAGATCCGGTGAGGGCGCTGGCAATAGTCAAAAGTAACCAATTCATCAGCTTATTGTACAACGAAAGTTTGGAAACAGTCCCCTTCGTCATCCTGAGGAGCGAGGCAACGAAGGATCTCATTGAATTGGGATTCTTCTCCGCCAGTCGGCGGATCAGAATGACTCAATTCAAAACTTAAACTTTGGGGGTCGA
>JBDRHU010000082.1:0-6637 GCA_043816565.1 Patescibacteria group bacterium | reverse complement strand
CTGGCGGCCAGCAAGTGTTTGGAGATACACCAAAGTTCGCCTTCATAATCTTTAATGATTTCTTTTAAAAGGGTTGTTCGCATTTGCCTGACTTCGTTGAGAATATCTAGATATTCAATCTTTTTGGTTTTAGTGGCAGTGAAAAATAAATGTTCTTCAATGCCGATTAGGTTCATAATGGCGATTGACAAGTCTTCGCCCATCGATAAATCAAGCTCATTCTTGGTTTGAAACTGTTTCATTTTATTCAGAAGTTTTTCAACATCTTTTGAGTCGGGGGTTTTGAGTTTCATTGTTTTAACAGATTAACAGATAGAAAATTAAACTGGCAATTAGGGTGGCGACAAAGGGGAGAGCGACCTTTTGGAAAGGGAAAAACACCTTGCCATTGTTTTTGCTTCTGAGGAACTTATCAATGATGGCTCCCAGCCAAATAGTGATAGTACCAACAGTAATTCCCAACCAAACCTTACAAACTCCCCAGATTTTACAAGTTGGATTGTTAAGAGTTCCCTGAATTTGGAGAGTGACGATTGTCAATAGGTAGCTGATAATTGTCCAGCTTACCTCTAGTGTCAGAAATTTATTTTTTTGGCTGATTTTGTTGAGGAATATCTTATTTATTCGAGTCATTTTGGGAGCGAAAGCAATCGCGCTGGCAGTAATCAAAGCACCAATCCAGATGGCAGCAATCAGATCGTCGACTCCCAGTTTTTCAGCAATTGCTAATCCGCCGCCAACAGCGACGATACAAACCGGACAGGTGGCTAAAGCAGGCTTAACAAAGATCATAGGTATTTTTTTAGGTAATCAATAATTGGTTGATCACCGATGATACATTCTCCCCGATCGTAAAGAAAGGGAACACCGACGCCGCTACCAGTGATTTGACATTCCTTGGCTTTTTGGGACAACTCTTGGGCATTATCTTGGTTTTGATAAACTTCCTTTTTGCTGACGGGATTGTTTTGGTCAACGGTTGGATTTTGAGTCAACCAGTCCTCAACAATTTTACAGTGCGGGCAAGTGTCGCCGTAAAACAGAATTGTTTGGGTATTTTGATTATCACCCGGAATATCTATTTTTTTACCTTGGCGATTCCAAACTAAACCAAATAGAATCAAAACAGTAACTATTGGAATTGCCAGAACTAGGATGGATTCTTTTTTCATCATTTGATTATATAACAAAGATTTCAATTTTGGTAAAATAATTTTGTGAAACCAGTAATTTTTTGCGGTGGGGTTGGTAGTAAGATGTGGCCTTTAAGTAGAGCTAGCTTGCCCAAGCACTTCCAGCCGCTCTTGAATGGGCAATCGTTATTTCAAAAGAATTACCAAGCTTTGCGCTTAAAATTTGCCATTAAGGATATTTTTGTTGAAACAACCAGTGAACAAACGGGTTTGGTTAGAAAACAGGTTCCGGAGATTCCAATTAAGAATATCTTTATTGAGCCTCAAATGCGCAATCACGGTCCAGCAATGGGCCTGATGGCGATTAGGTTGTCAGCCATTGATCCAGATGATCCTTTTGTTTTGATTCAAGCTGATGTTTTGCGCCAGCCGGAGAAGAAGTTCTTGGCCTTTCTTGATCAAGTTGAGGAGTTGATTAAAGAAAAAAAGTGTTTGGTAACCGGCGGGATTAGGCAAAAGTCTTTAGTTGGTGGGGTTGACTATCTGGTGGCTAAAAAGAGTCAACGGAATGTCTACCAGATGGAAGAGTGGTTGGGCAGGGATCAAAAGATCGATGGTCTGGATTTGACCGATCGTTCGGTTTTTATTCATGCTAATCATTATGCTTGGACACCGCGCTTGTTGTTGGATTCATACCGACGATTGGCTCCGAATTGGTATCAGCCACTAATGGAGATTGCTCGTTGTTTGGGAACCGCCCAAGAAGAGTCGGTCATCGCTCGAGAGTACGCCAAAATGGACAAGGGACCGGTTGAGTTGGTGACCAAGCTAGAGTTGCCGAAAGGCTACTTGGTGGAATTGCCATTTGATTGGACCGATTTTGGGACCTGGGAATCTCTCTATCAGTTTCTCAAAAAAAGTAAGCAGATTCCCAAAGATCCAGATTTTTTCTCACTAGACAGTCAGAATTGTTATCTTCACCGGTCCGGCAAAAAGTTTGTTGCTTTGTTGGGGGTAAAAGACTTGATAGTGGTTGATACTGGCGATGCCTTACTAATTTGTCAGCAGGGGAGTGGAGCTTCGGTCGGGAAAGTAGTTGATTATTTGAAAGAGAACAATCGCCAAGAGCTTCTTTAAGTTTTTAAATTGGCCTTCTATCGATATGGAGTCCAATCGGCAATTGGGGCTAGGTTGTAGCTGATGAAATTGATGGCGTATAGATAGATGGCTGGTAGCAGGATCAAAAAAACTAATTTAAATTCTTTTTTGGCTAGGTAAGGGGCAAAGGCAATTATCCAGAATGGGTAGAGAGGGGCCGAGTAGCGGGAGATATCCCGATGGGCTACTAGCAGAGTAGTGATGTAGAAGATTGCCGGGAAAAGGGCAATGACGTCGTTTCGATATTTTTTCAACAGGGTAACAACAGCAATGCCACCGATTAGGTAGACATAGATAATGTCTTCCAACCAGAAATCTCCTAACCAAGAACGAGAACTGATGAAACTTTGGAAAGGTGGGAAAAACAAGTGAAAATTATCTCCTGAGTGGAAGTAGGCCCAGAAATCACCGGTTTGGTAGTAAAAAAAGGCAAAAACTGGCAGTATTGCCAATGGTCCTAAAAGTAGTGGCCATTTTTTTAACCAGGACTTGAAATCCAGCTTGTCTTTTAAAAGGATTGACAGGCCGAAGGCTAAAAATAGCAAAATGGCCGGGGTTTTAGTTACTTGGGCCAGGGCCAAGGCCAATCCGGAAAGTAAATATTGTTCTTTTCTAAAGTAGTAGATTGATCCTAGGCAGGTAGCAATAAACAGTGATTCGGGAGCGCCAACGGTGTGGACAATTAAATTCCTGGCCGGCAGAAAAAGAACTAAACAGGCAAGAAAGAAGGCATTTTTGATTTTTAAACTTTTGAGTAAAACCATCAATCCGGTGGCCATCAATCCGGTGGCTAGTATATTGGCCAGCAACATTGCCCACCAGCCTGGCAGGAATTGATCAAAGACGGCAATTAAAGCTGGGTAGCCGGGGAAATGAGCCGGGTAATATTCCAGCGGTAACGGCAGAGAGAAGTTTTGGCCGATACAGTCCTTTTGATACCAGCATTTAGCGACCACCAGATAGTTGGGCCCATCATAGTTAGCAAAGACGGTTTCTAAGTTTTGTTGACCCAGGAACGGTAGCCAAACCAGGAAGCTGGAAACCAGGACTAAAGTCCAAAGAAGGATGATTTTTTTCATCTGTCCAATATGGTAACATAATTTCAGCAAATGAAAAAACTTCTTCCAGAACTGTCGGTTTTTTTGCCCTGTTTTAACGAAGGCGAGAATTTGACTGCCACTGCCGAAAAGACTATCCCGATTCTTGATCGGGTGGCTAGCAAGTGGGAGCTATTGATCATTAATGACGGTAGTACCGATGACACCGGCAAGGTGGCCAAGAAACTAGCCCAAAAATATCCCAATGTTAGGATAGTGACTCACCCGGTCAACCGGGGTTATGGCGCGTCCTTTAAAAGTGGTTTTTATAACTCTAAGTTTTCCTGGCGAGCTTTTATTGATGCCGATGGTCAGTTTGATTTTAAAGATATTTATGCTTTTGTCGAAAAACAAAAAGAAACCGGGGCTGACTTGGTGATTGGTTATTATCTTGATCGCCAAGTGCCAATTCTCAGAATTTGGGCCTCGAAACTGTGGGAGTTACTGGTTTTCATTTTCTTTGGGTTAAAAGTTAGAGATATTGATTGTGGGTTTAAGTTGGTCAATGAAAAGGTAATCAAAACGATCCCCAAGTTGGAGTCGGAACGAGGTCCGTTTATTACGTCAGAATTTCTGGTTAAAGCCAAAAAGAGTGGTTTTAAGATCGCCGAGGTGGGGGTTCATCATTTTAGCCGGCAAGCCGGATCAGCCACCGGTGCTCAACTCAAGGTGGTTGTTTCTGGGTTTAAGGATTTGCTTAGACTTTGGTTTAAAATGAATTTTCCCAAAACAGAAAAATGATTAAGAATCTTCTAAAAAAGGTTTCCGGTTTAGTGTCCGATTGGGGGAGACTGGAAAAGATTTTGTTGTTGGTAGTTTTGCTTTGGGCGGCTTTTTTCCGACTTTATCGATTACCCGGGTATATGGAATTTTTGGGAGACCAGGGACGGGATGTTTTGGTGGTCAAACGCTTTTTGACCCAAAACGATTTGATGTTTATCGGTCCCCAAACCTCGATTGGAGACATGTATTTGGGGCCTTGGTATTACTACTTGATGGCACCGGCCTTGTGGCTGTCTGGATTAAGTCCGGTTGGTCCGGCTTTGATGGTGGTTGGATTTAGCTTGCTGTCAGTTTTTTTGGCTTGGTGGATGGCTCGGCAATGGTTTGGCCGGTGGGCTGGGTTAGTGGCTGGGCTAATAATGACTTTCTCGCCGGGGATAATTTACTATTCAATTTTTTCTTGGAACCCAAACATTATGCCCTTTTTTAGTCTTTTAGTTTTGTGGTCAACTTGGCGGGTTTGGCAGAATGATGATTTCAACAAATTGCCCTTATTAGCTCTGGCGTTGGCGATGGCACTTAATTCCCATTATTTGGGGTTGCTTTTATTTCCTCCGGTTGCTTTGTTGCTATTGGTCAAACTTGTTCGCTTGAGCCGATCGGACCGGTCGGTCCTAACTGGTTTTTTACTTCGAGGGGTTTTGGCTTTGCTGGTTTTCCTGGCTTTAATGTCGCCACTTTTCCTGTTTGATCTAAAGCATGATTGGGCTAACTTCGGGTCAATTTGGCGGTTTTTCACCGTTAGACAAACCACTGTTAATTTGAAGTTTTACAAGGGATTACTAGGTCTGCCAGCTTTGATGGAACAAATTTTAGCCAATCTGTTTACCGGTCACGACAAACAGGCGGGAATTTTGCTTTTAGTGCCTTTAGTAGTTTGGGGCTGGTGGCGACGAAGGCAAGAAAAACCAACCAAGTTTTTACTGCTGTTTTTGTTCTTTGGTCTTTTGGGCTTGGCCAACTACAAACAACATGTTTATGCTCACTACTTTGGCTTTTTCTATCCGATTTTAGTTTTGCTGATTGCGGCTGGGTTAAAAAAGTTTAGAGTTTGGGGTAACTTGGCCGTTTTCCTGCTTTTACTTTTGATGTTGGGTAATTGGCATGGTTGGCGACCGCCCAATTGGCAGTTAAAAAGATCAGAGTTGGTGGCTGATTCAATTTTAGAGCAATCCTCAGGGGAAAAGTTTGCCATTGCCTTAATTGCTAAAGCCAATTATGACTCTCCTTATCGTTACTTTTTGGAACTCAAGGATGCTCCGGTGGTTGATCTGCATGAACAACTTCCCGAACAGTTGTTTGTTGTTTGCGAACCTTGGGGGGTTGAGTGTTTGCCAATTGGTCATCCGCTTTGGGAGATTGCTGCTTTTGGTTGGGCCAAGATTGATCGAGAGTGGGAGCTAGAGGGGGTTAAGGTGTTTAGACTGGTCCATGAAAAAGTCAATTAGTGGTCTTTTAAAGAGTAAGGAGTTTTGCTTGGTTTTTGGGTTGTGGTTGGTAGCTTTGTTTTTGCGTTGCTATCGCTTGGATGATCTTCTGGGCTTCTATTATGACCAGGGCAGAGATGGTCTCAAAGTGTTGGAAATGTTGACCTTGAAGGATTGGCCGGCAATTGGGCCAACGACTGGTTTGGCCGGGATTTTTCTGGGCCCATTTTGGTTTTACTTGATTGCTCCTTTCTATTTTATCGGTCGAGGCAATCCAGCGGTGGCGGCTGCCTTCATTGCCTTGATTGACAGTTTTTCGATTGTCCTGCTTTACCTGTTTGCCAAAAAGTTTTTTAACCAAAAGGTGGCTTTGGTTTCAGCTGGTATTTGGACCTTTTCCTATTATCTGATTCGGTCGGCTCGCTGGTTTTCCAATCCGTCACCAGTGCCGTTTTTTGCCATTTTGTTGCTTTGGGCGCTGGCGGAGTGGTTGGTGAGCAAGAAAGAAAAGCAGATTGTTTTGGTGTCAATTTGTTTGGCGGTTATTACTCAATTGGAGATGGCCAGTGCCGTTTTTTATTATCCGGCAATTTTAGCTTTTTTAGTTTTGTTTAAGGTTAACCTGAAGGCTTTGTTTCGATCCAAATGGTTTTGGTTGGCAACGGCCATCTTTGTCGCTTTCTTGATTCCTCAAATGGTCTTTGAACTAAAAAACGATTTTATTATGAGCAAGAATGTTTTTGGTTTTTTCGGTGGATCAGTCAATAGCGATACTGGTCAAAGTTGGGCCTTGCCGACTATTGAGGTCGTTAGGGATCGAATTCAATACTATTATCAAACGTTCTTTAGCAAGATTGATCCTAAATTAGAAGCACCTGCTATTTTGGCAGCGATTTGGCTTTTGGGATTGGTTTTAATTTTTGCTTTTAAAGAAAGAAAGAGTCAAGTTTTAAAACTTAGTTTTGTTTTTTTTCTTTGTCCGTTGGTTTTCTTGTTTTTCTTTGTCGGCAACTATGGCAATTTGTACGACTACTATTTG
>JBDRHU010000081.1:0-2713 GCA_043816565.1 Patescibacteria group bacterium | reverse complement strand
CAACTGGTAACAGTTTCCTTTATTTTACCGCAACCCTTCACCCGTTATTTTTACCCAGTATTTCCATTTTTAATACTATTGACCAGCTATTTTCTCTCTCGTCTTAAAAAAACCCTTTTGATCCTATCTTTCCTGCTCTTAATCATTGGGTTAGGAAACAAAATTGCTCTCGAGCCAAGCGCCAATTATTCCTTAAATGAAGATATGCAAGAAATCCCCGAGGTTGATTGGAAGAAAATTTATGGTTTGGTTGGGGAAAAATTAGAGAAAAATCCTGGTTCAATTTTGTTAACCAACTGGAATGATTTGCCCGTTTGGTATCTGGGCGAGGGAAGCCCTGATTATTTAACGAGAACAGATGGTGATCGACAAGACAAACTCTCGGGGGCAATGATTGTTAACAATCTCGACCAATTTCGAAAACTAGTAGACGACAACCCAACTGGCCTGATTGTCTTAGACAGCTGGGACGATAAAGTACCAGACGGAATAAGAGAATACTGCCACCAAAATCTCAAAAAAGAGTTTGAAATTGACCGGCTTTATCCTGTTCAGCCAAGATACTGGACTGTTTGGGTTTATTCTTGGGGAATTTAAAGCCGGGGAGTAATACTTTGTTTTAGGGCACTAATTAGCTTTTAATTAGTTTGGCTAAACCATCAATTTTCCCAAGCGTTTCACTTCTGGATTTTTGAATTTCCTGAGTCAAGTCATTTCGTAAATCGACGATTTCTCCGCGCAAACTAACGATATCTTGCCTGGCTTCCTCTCGTAATTCGGCTACATTTTGCTTCAATTCGGTAAGACCTTTTTCCAGCTCGGTAATGTCTTTTTTTAACTCAGCGAGGTCTTGCTTTAAATCAACAATACCTTGCCTAGCTTCTTCTCGTAATTCGGCTAAATCTTGTTTTGACTCGGTAAGATTCTGCTCCAATCCGGCAACGTCACTTTTTAACTCGGCCAAGTCCTGCTTTAAACCAGCAACATCTTGCTTGGTAACCGATGGTTGTGAAGACATTCCGCTTTTCATTGTCTTAATTTAACTCTTTTTTTGTCTGGCCGTCAATGAAAACGGTCCGCTGGCGATAAAGTTTAGGGTCAACCACTTTTGCCATCGCATTTAAGTTGAGCTCTGTTGCCAAAAAGTCACTAACTTTTTCGGCTATTCGTTTCGGATTCTTGATAACTTGTCGATGGTCAACAAACAAAACCCGCTTGTTTTTCAAGTAATCCTTAATCTCTTTTAAATGTTTTTCAAAAGCCACCAACAATTGCTGATCGTTTTCTTTTGTTGGCGCCATTTTCTTTTGTGAAGCGATAATCTCGTTTAAATCTCTTTCCATAAAAATTATTTTGTAATCATCTCTGGCAGGGAGACTGGCAAGTAGGGGAGAGACAATTTTTACGGCCTTGCCTTCTGCCAAATCCATCCAGGAGAAATCATTTTGGAGATCTTTTGTTTTCTCAAACTCAAGATAGCCTTTGGGGTTATTAATATCTGGCTTCCTTTTTTGATCGGTTAGTATCTTTATCCCACCGGCCTGGAGCATTTGCATCATCATTGACGTCCCAGAACGGGGTAAACCAGAGACAATTATTATCATCTTAAGCTATTATATAATTTAAGTGTGTTTAAGAAACTAGCTAAAAATACCATCTGGCTGTCAGGTTCCCAGATTGTTGGCCGGGCGATTGGTTTTGTTTACTTTGTTTTTTTGGCCAGAACTCTACCGGTTGATACTTTTGGCTCCTTTGTTTGGGTGATCGGCTTTGTTTACAACTTTTACCCTTTGGCCGACTTTGGCTTAGAAAGATTAGTTTTAAAACACATTTCCAGGGCCGAGGGCAAGGCCAACGAGTATTTGGCCAAGTTACTCCCATTAAGACTATTCCTGGCACTGGGAGCCTTGTTATTGGCTCTAGGAGCCGGTCTTGTCATCGGCCTGGAACCAGACAAGTTGTTTAAAATCTTGCTTTTTGGCTTGGCGGTTTTGCCCTACAATCTAATTTACCTGCTGACATCAATTGAAATGGCTAGAGAGAAAATGGCCGTTTACGCCAAAACAACTGTTTGTCTGTCAATCCTTTCGGCTTTGCTCGGTTGCTTGGGCCTTAGTTTTGGTCTGGGTCTAAACTGGTTGCTTTTGTCATATCTGACTGGCAACTTGATTGTTCTACTGGCCCTGTTAGTTTACTTGGGCCGGATTGATCTTGACTGGGGCTGGAAAATTGACCTACCTTTTTACAAAACAATTCTGTCAGAATCTTGGGTTTTTGCTCTGTTGATGATCGCGGCCGTCTTCTATTTAAGAATTTCTCTGGTTTTGGTTGGCCGATTGATGGGGGACTACTGGGCCGGAATCTATGGTTCGGCCTCTAAGTTCGTTGAAGCCGGCATTCTCATTCCTCAAGGATTGGCACTAGCTTTGTTTCCGGCCTCTTCCAGATTGCTACTGGAAAGCAAGACAAAGTTAAAAGCTCTTTACCTTAAGGGGATTCTGATTGCTTTTTTACTCGCTTGTCCGATTGGGCTCGGGATGTATCTTGGCGGACCCTTTGTCATCCCCTTGGTTTACGGACCCAATTACCAAGCGGCAATTCCAGTCTTTTCTCTTTTTGGTGTTTTAATGGTTTTTTTCTTTGTTAATAGCCTGGCTGGTAATGTCATCCAAAACTCAAACCGGATTAAGCAATTTATCCCTCTGGCACTGGC
>JBDRHU010000080.1:0-4449 GCA_043816565.1 Patescibacteria group bacterium | reverse complement strand
GGAGACAACAAAATGTATTTGGTTTTGTTCCAAAAATAGTTTGGCCTCTTCAACCGATAACTTGCCTTGATAAAAAAGGCTGGCCCGGTTGACTCGATTGGGGTAATCTGGAGTTTGATCTTGGAGACCAAAGTAAACGTGTTTGCCAGCCAGAGCGGGAATATAGCTAGTAAGCGGGGGAAGAGCCAGAACACCGTCTTCTTTTTGTTCTTTCAAAAACTCCACCCCCTCCTTAATTGTCTGGGGAAGATAGAACCAAACATTATTGTTGGCCGTCTCGTTAATCCTTTTGTTGAAGATATAAAGAGAGGAAGGCAGAAAACCAAGCAGGAGTATTAAAAACAAACCGGGTACCTTAAATCGGTTAGCCAGATTACCAGCGACCAAAGCAGAGACAATCGCCAAGGGGAAAAGAAGGCCACTCAAAAAAAGTCTACCCATCCCAAAAGGTAGGATAGACAGGATCAGAGAAACAATAATCCAGATGTTGAGAAAGACGGCCAATGGACGATTTTTTATTGGAAAAAATAGTTGGCAGACAAAAAGAATGGCAAAAGCACCATAGCCGAGCAACAGCGAGATAAGAGAAATCGGCGAGGGTTGATAGCTAGTCAGCACCGAAAACCCGGAAGAAAGAAAATGAAAAACATATAAAAAGGCAATTGGGGCAGTGGCGACGACGAGGGTGCCCAAGTATAGAAATGGATATTTTTTTCCTGTTTTAAAACAATAAATTCCAGTGATTAAAGCAAAGCTTAACAGCCGGTATGGGTAAATGGGAATCAAGAAAGAGAGGCTGAGAATGGAAATTGCCAGTAATGAGATTTTTTTGTTTTTCAACGCCAGAAAAAATAAAACCAACGAAGTCAGATAGAGAATAGCGGCCAAAGCTTCGTGTGGTTTTTGAAAAGTGCTCAAAAAAGTTACTCCAGGGATGCTCAAATCAGCTGATTTTCCAGCCGAACTAAACAAAAAACCAAAACCACCCCCAAGTGAGGCCAGCAAAAGAACATAGAGGGAGTAAAAAGAGTTTTTCAAAAGCATTTGGGCCAGCAAAAACATTGTTATCATCAAGCCAAGACCGATTATTATTGCCAAGCTGTGATACAAGAAAATCGGATCGGCCTTGGGGAAAGCAATCCCGGCTAGGGTGTATAGAGGATAAACAAAAGTGGGCTTAATGATTTCGGTGGTATTGAGGTTTTCTAAAAACATTTTCTTGTCTTTTTGTGAAACCCTTATGGTGGCAAAATAGTTGTTGATATCCCAAGGATCAAACCAAGAAGCCTGACCAGAAAAAGAATATTCTTCGGGGGTTTTGATCAGGGCGTAATAGTGAGGATAATAATTGGCAAAAAGCGTTGCCCCAACGATTAGGATTAGTAGAAACCCTAAGAGTATTTTCTTTTGCATTAATTTTTTTGTTTTAACTTTATCTGCTTTCCCTGTTAAAATCATAACATGGCCCAGAAAACGATTATTGTTCTTCCTGCTTACAATGCTGAGAAAACTCTCCTAAAAACGATTCGAGCCATTCCCAAAAAAACGGCCGATGAAATTATTCTTGTTGACGATGCTTCGAGTGATCAAACGACCAAGTTGGCCAAAAAAATCGGTCTAACTATTTACAAGCATTCTTTCAATCAGGGTTATGGCGCTAACCAGAAAACTTGCTATCAAATCGCCCTGAAACGGGGAGCCGATATCATTGTCATGCTTCACCCGGATTATCAATATGATCCCCGACTTGTTCCTCACTTGGTTGATTTTATTAAGGATGGTTATTTTGATTTGATGCTTGGTTCGAGGATTAGAACTCGTCAGGAGGCGCTTGAAGGGGGAATGCCCTCCTATAAGTATTACGCTAATCGGGCCCTAACTCTTTTTCAAAATTTGGCTACCGGCCAAAACCTTGGTGAGTGGCATACTGGAATGCGTGTTTACTCGCGCCAAGTGCTCGAAACAGTGCCCTTCAACACTTTTTCCGATGATTTCATCTTTGATACCCAAATGCTCCTGGCAACGGCCAAGGAGGGTTTCCGGATTGGTGATATCCCGGTTCCGGTTCGCTATTTTCCGGGAGCCTCCAGTATTAATTTCGTTCGCAGTCTCAGGTACGGCCTTTTAACATTACTTGAAACATTCAAGCATTTTTTTTGAAATAGTTTCTAATAGAGTAGTTGGTTTTGCTTCTGGCTTTTGGCGTTATTCTTTGCTATACTCTGAATATCAGAGAGTAGATCGAAATAACAGATCTGCTTAATTTTGTGAAATATTTTGAATTCTAGATAGATAAAGGTACCCCGAAATTTCTTTATTTTTACTTTGTATCTTTTCTTCTTCTTCAATAATAATCAATCGGATTGAGCAGTTATAATTTGTAACCAAATCAAACTTGTTTATTGTCTTGACCACTTTCTGAATATGTCTATGTATAAAAACAGAAATAATCACTATCACCAACGCAATCGAAATCAATCCTTTAATCGGGGGGGCAGAAAGCCTCCCGTTTACGATCTGTCGTTGTTTATTCAAAAATCAACCGAACAAGTTATCGAGGAATATTCACCGGTTCATTCTTTTGCTGATTTCCAGGTTCATTCTGTTTTAAAGCGAAACATTATTGCTAAGGGATACAAAGATCCGACGCCGATACAGGACTCGGTTATTCTGCCACTCTTAGAGGGCAAAGACGTAGTTGGGATTGCTACTACTGGAACTGGTAAAACGGCGGCTTTTTTAATCCCGCTGATAAATAAAGTTTTAAACAATAATCGTGAAAGAGTTTTGATTATTACTCCAACCAGGGAGTTGGCTGTTCAGATTGAACAGGAGTTAAGAGAGCTAGCCAGAGGAACCCAAATTCAGTCAGTCGTTTGCATCGGTGGAGTTGGAATTGGCGGTCAGATTCGGATTTTGAGAAGGAACCCCAGTTTTGTGGTTGGCACCCCGGGGAGATTAAAGGATTTAGAAGGGCAAAGAGTTCTGAATTTTGGCTGGTTTAAAACAATTGTTTTGGATGAGGTCGACCGAATGCTTGATATGGGTTTTGTGGCTGACGTTGGCCATATCGTTTCTCGACTTTCGTCGTCACGCCACTCGCTTTTTTTCTCGGCGACGCTACCCGAAAAAGTGAAAAAAGTTATGAGAGAATTCTCCCGAGACCCAATTGTCATTTCGGTTAAGTCTCAAGCCACCCCCATCAATGTCGATCAGGACATTGTCAGATTAAACGGTCGAGTAAAAATTGACGTTCTCGGCGAGTTGCTTGCCAAGAGTGAGTTTGAAAAGGTTTTAGTGTTTGGACGAACCAAAAGAGGAATGGACAAAGTTGCCATGGCTCTGGTTCAGCGCCGAGTAACTGTGGCAACAATTCATGGCAACAAGTCCCAAGGACAAAGACAGAAAGCCTTGGAGCTGTTCAAAAGCAATCGGGTCCAAGTACTGTTGGCCACTGATATTGCCTCAAGAGGTTTGGATATTAAAGACGTTACCCATGTGATCAATTATGATCTGCCTGAAACCTACGAAGACTATATTCATCGGATTGGTAGAACCGGCAGAGCCAATAAAAAAGGGAATGCCCTGACTTTTGTTTAATTGCTTTGTGATATCATTTCTTAACAAAAATGATAGAGCAGTTGATTTTAGGAATGGCCCAGGGTTTGGCCGAATGGTTACCGATTAGCTCCGAGGCGGTTTTGATTTTACTTCAAACCAAATTATTTGGTGCCGTTGCTTTGACTCAAATGATTCAAACGGCATTGTTTTTACATTTGGGAACCTTTTTGGCAGCTTTGGTTTATTTTCGCCGAGAGATCTTCAATCTCTTGAAAATAAAAAGTTGGTCTTTGGAGGAAAAGAAATTAGCACCATTTTTATTGATCACAACAGTAATAAGTGGACTACTGGGGTTTTTGCTTTTGATATTTTTGGGCCAATGGGAGGAGCAGTTGCTTAGTGGTGGTCGTTGGTTGACTTTGCTGGTTGGTATGCTTCTGGTGGGGACCGCTCTTTTTCAGTTTAAGGCCAAAGAGTCTGGTAATCGACAAACCAAAGACCTGTCTGTTTTTGATGGTATTTTTCTGGGATTAACTCAAGCCTTGGCGACCCTCCCCGGTTTTTCCCGGTCCGGATTAACCGTTTCGGCCTTGCTGTCAAGAAAGTTTGACAAGGCGGTGGCGCTAAAGCTGAGTTTTTTAATGAGTCTGCCAATTGTCTTGGTCGGCAATATTTTGCTCAACTTTAACCAGTTTTTCTTAACTCCTCAACGGATTTTTGGGACTTTGGTTTCTTTTTTAACCGGCCTGCTGACAATCCATTTATTTTTACAAATTGCCAAAAAGATCAACTTTGCCTACTTTGTTTTTGGATTTGGTCTGTTGACGATCATCTCGGCTTTGGTATAGACTGGTAGTTGATGACTAAAAAGCTTCGTCTGGCAATCAA
>JBDRHU010000079.1:0-3027 GCA_043816565.1 Patescibacteria group bacterium | reverse complement strand
CATTTTTAGAAACCGAAAGCTCTAAAAACTTCTTGGTCACATTTAGTTCAGAATAACCATTCTGACACTTAGGAAGACCATTATTACAAGCGGCCCCTTTCCAACTAAAGGCACCGGCGCAAATAGGTTTGCCAACAGAGTCCACTAAGTTGGCGACTAAATAAAATTTTCCATCCTCATTCGGAACCTGCCAAGAAAACGGTTGATTGAGAGGAACTTTGTAATTTATTACTTTCCGCCCTCCTGGCCAGGCACAAACTTTCCCATAGGTGTTAATATCTCCGTAGGCAATGTAAAAAAGACTTGCATTTTTAGCTCTGGAATCAGTTGTTGTAACAGTAATCTCTATTCGTTCCCCAGGCTTGGGGCCAGGATTGTTCACCTTAATGATAACAGGGATCGGGGTACCAGTGCCAGAAGCACCCTTTCCAATATCCTGTCGTTTTGAGACAAGGTATAGAGTAAGTGGAAGAAGAACCAGGGAAAAAGCAACAATTAAGAAAACTATTGCCTTTTTAAATCTCGCCTTAAACTGATAATTCATTCTCTCCATTACTTTAACACAAATACAAACTGATTTCCAGTATAGCACAAGACCACTAGTGGATTTCAGCTTTTTTCTCTTTGAGGAAGGTGCTCCAGCTTTCGATAAACTCAACCAATGAGGCAATCGGAGTATCAATCAAAAGGGTCAGGAAAATACTAACGACATTGTACTCTTTCCATTTGTTAGATAGCCATTGACCCAGCTTGGCCAAAGGTACTGAAATAATGTCCAAGAAAAACTCAAAAAAGTTGCCTTTTTCTTCAATCGTTAATTCCTTGGCCCGTTGACGGACAACCAATCCGGCAAAAACAATCATGGCAATGTTAAAGGTGTCAATGATGCTCGATGTCCAAGGCACTCTGGTAACCTCAAAAATCCAAAAAACTACCAAAAGAGTAAACAAACTACTAGCCGCATACAGAGAGCCGATGATCAAGCGACTCAACGATCCTCGTTTTTTGGTCTTCCTGATCTCATAAACATCCTGTTTGTCGGTTGGATAAATAATCTTTTTAATCTCTTCCAAAACCCTCTTGAGATTACTTTCTTTCGGCAATTGAATAGTGGCTACCAAAAACAACATCACCAGGCTTGGAATCAACATATCGGTGGCAAGGGCCAACGGACTGAACTTGCCATAAACCAATTTAGCGATTGGCACTTCAACGATAAACAGCGAAAAACCATTGGCAACAAAAACCGACAAAGTTGAATAAATGGCTGCCCGGAATAATCTTCCTTTTAAAGTTGACCATCTTTTCTGATAGGCATCAGTCGTCTGCTGGGTTAAGTCTTTCACCCGAGAGACGGTCTCCAAAATACTTTTAGGCTTAGTCGATAGCTGGCTCAAAACATCTCCCAAAATCAAGTAGGCAGTATCATACTTTTCACAGATTTTTTGAAACTTGTTTGACAGTGGATGATTCAATTCCAGCTCAATCTGGTCCCAAACCGCCAGAAGATTCTTGCCCATCTCCTCAAGATTCTTGCCCTCCATTTTCCGCCATTCCGGATAGTGGTACTTGAGCAAGTGGAAAGCGATAATCGGTGAGTCTAGATTAAACAAGGCTCGGTGAACAGCAATAAAAGTCTGAATCTTCTTCTCTTCTGGGCCGATTTCTACCCCGGGGTCAATCTTGATCCTTTTGATCAGGCAATTGCTCATGAAAGTAATCAGCAAATCTTCTTTGTAAGGAAAATCAAGAATTTCTTCCAATTCACAGGCGGCCAGTTCTAAAACCCAGTTGTAAAGGTTAATCTTTTTTTTCAAATTGGCTGAGTTATAAAGCGGGTTGTGTTCCAAAAGATAGATATATTTGTCCAAAAAGGTTTTTACCTCGGCAATTTTAGTCCGAGGAATCTTGCCATTGCCAAAGTGTCCGCCTCGAATTAGCTCCAGGACCAGCAGTTCGGCAATTTGCTTGGTGTCTAGGTCCGGCACCAAACTAAAGTTAGACAGTTCAGAAACTAATCTTCGCTTTAAAACCCTTTCAATCCCACCCCGACGGATTAAATGTTCCTCTTTCCAATCAATTACTTTTCGAATTTTTTCGTAAAAAACCGCCACTTTTGAAGCAATCTCGTCAACCTGAACAGTAGCCACCTCGGCACTTGATTGTTCGGCTAGTAAAAACCGCTGATAGCTGTCAATCAAGCTTTTGACTGAAGCGGTTGGTTCCAAAACGATATTCTACAGGCCTGGTTTCTTTTTGTCTGTCATCTGTCGGGCCATATTATACCAATTCTAGTCCTTAAAAACAGTCAAGGCCAATGAAGACAGGCCAAAAACTAGCGCTTCAGTTGCCACTGTTACCCAAGCAGCCGAAACAATCCCGAAACGGGGAATTAACAAGTAGTTTAAAACTAAATTAAATCCCATTGCCAAAGCGCCAATTTTAAGCGAAACCATCTGTTTGTTTTTGGCCACCAGCGAAAAACCAGTCAGGTGGTTTAACCAGGAAAAAACCAGTGCCAAGGCCAAAATCCTCAAAACCAAAACCGAAGCCGAAAAACTACTGCCAGCCAGTATCCCAATCACCAAAGGAGCCAGAGTCATCACCAGTGGCAACAAAAACACTAATCCCAAGCCCATCAAACCCAAACCAATCTTGCCTGTTCCCTTTTTGCCCTTGGAAAGAAACGGAAAAAGGGAATTAACCAAAAAATAGGCCGGTAGCACCAAATGACCATAAACCTTGTATGACAAACCGTAAAAAGCCACCTGAGTTGAGCCCAAAAAGTACCTAATCATGAACGTATCGACGGCCCGATCATAGGCACTAAACAGAATCAACAACGCCCCCATCGGCAGTGATTCTTTGACAATCTTGATAAATAATTTCTTGTCAAAACTAAACCTAACCGCAATCAATCTTTTGGTCAATGGCAAAAGCAGACCGACGCTAACCAGCTTTGAAAGCACCCAAGCTAAAAATACCCAAACCAAACTAACTGGCTGACGCAAAAAAACCAACAAAAAC
>JBDRHU010000078.1:0-2578 GCA_043816565.1 Patescibacteria group bacterium | reverse complement strand
AAGATCGTCCAGTAGTTGTTTGAGTGTCCAAAAATCATCAGGAACTAAAAAGCCTAACAAAACTTCCCGACTGTCCCCCGTCCTTCGTTTGTCAATCTGAGAACGGGCGCTGCGCTCAACCTTAACTCCTTTTTTGTCAGCCAAAGCCAAAATCTTTTTAGTCTGGTCGTCTTCTCTGAGGTTATTGGCCACCACAATTTTTTCAAACCGTGATCCGGCTTTTAAAAGCTCTAAAATGGCGTTTTTGTTTCTAACTCTTAACATTGCTCGTTAGGATGAAATCCAATTCTAGTTCAGACTAATTGAAAACTTACGAATTTCCGAAGCTAGCGTGCCATATGGATCCTTTAAGTCTTGGGGGCTAAAAGAAATTGGTTCAATCCGGGAATCTACTGTTAGGGAAATTTTCCTTAACCTAACGATCTCTTCTACGTAGTCTTTGCCAAAATGAGGAGAAACAACACAAACATCAATGTCGCTGTCTTTATTAGCTTTTCCCTTAGCCCAAGAGCCATAAACCAAGGCAGTAGAAACGGGAACTCCAGATTCTCGAACTTTATCCACAAACTTCTGAGCCTTAACAATTGCCGTGTTCATATTTTTGAATTAAAAACTTGGTAAAGCTCCTTGCTTGTTTTAAGCCACTTTTTAGCATATTCTTTGGTAGCTTTTTTGTAGAACTTAAATCGATAGTCGTCATATCTAGCAACAACACTAAAAGCGGAAATCTCCGAAAGACTAGATATCTGATCCTCACTAGTCTCCACTCCCGACTTTTCCAGAAGACGAACTAAGTCGTGAATCGGCGGAGCAAAGGATTTCTTTCTGGAAACATAAACTGCTTTTAGTATCTTCTCTAAGGCAAGATGAACAAAAAAAAGAGAGTGGTGGTATTTTTTGAGGGCAAACAGTTTCTCGGCTGTGTCCAAATCATCCCGAGAACTTTTAACCCAATATTCTATGTTTGTCATATCAAAATTATAGCATCTACCTTGACATCTTTCTTGGCGGAAGGGGCGGGATTCGAACCCGCATGAGCTTACGCTCGCCGGTTTTCAAGACCGGTGGAATAGCCATTATCCGACCCTTCCTCAGACAAAACTGGAGTGCTTCCGAAGGGAATCGTCATGGCAAAGCCAGATCCGGCTTCGCCGGAAACCCCCTAGTTTGCACTCACTCGCTATGTGCTCCCGAAGGGAATCGAACCCCCATCCCTAGTTCCGAAGACTAGTGCTCTGTCCATTGAGCTACGGAAGCTAGTGATATTCTATCATTTCTGGGTGCAAAAATGATTTTGGGTATGATACAATCCAATTAGAAATGATGAAAAAGACAAAAACATTTTTCCGAACCTTGTTGAAGTCTTGCACTTCAATTGAGTATTACAACGATGTTGTCAATGCTCCCAGTTCATTTTCTTGGAAATATTTTTTGGCCTTTAGCTTGTTTTCATTACTCTTGGGTTTAATCCCGGTTCTACTTGGCTTGTTGCGCTTTGACCCTGCCCAATTAGCCGACAAAATTACTAATGTTTTCCCCCAAGACCTAGAAATTACCGTCCAAAATGGTCAGTTAAACATTAACCAGCCACTACCATACATCGTTAATGTTGCCGACGAACAGATTGTTTTTACTGACGATCAGGATATTGTTGGTGTTAAAGACCTCCAAAAATATCAATCGCCACTGGTCATCACTGAATCAACCGTTTACTATCAAAGCGAATCGGAAGGCCTGAAAGTATACCCAATTCCTAACGATCCCGAATTAATCGTTGTCAATCCTCAAAAAATTAATTACTTCAAAAACCTAGTTCTCAATCACCCGGTTGTTAAAAACCGTCTTTATCTGCCAATTCTGGGCCTAGCCATCTTGATCTTCGCCTATCCATTCATTCTTTTCGACCGAGTTTTCCAATTGCTTTTCCTTTCTCTCCTGCTTTTGGTATTAAGCAAAATCTTTTTTACCAACAAAAAACTCAATTTTGCTAAATTAGTTCAAATTAACATCCATGCTATGAGTCCAATTGTTTTAATCAACTGGATTTTGCCGCTGGTAATCGGAGCTGGTATTTCTGGCTGGTACCGATTGATCATCTGTCTGGCCTGGCCAGCGTTGATCATCTCAAAACTGAAAATCAAGAAGTCGTAACCCTCAAAACAGTTAAATCTTTTAAAAGCTGTTGGTAGTTTTTGAACCTAACCGCTTCAATCCCAAGTTTTTTAGCCCCAACAACATTCTCTTCCTTGTCGTCAATAAAAACCACTTCCTCTGGTTTCCAGGAACCAAAGTCAAAAATTAGCCGGTAGATTTTTTCATCCGGCTTTCTCAATCCAGCCTGATATGACAAAATTCGAAAGTCAAAACCGACCAACTCTTGTAGTCGATGATGAAATGGTTCCATGTAGTTTTCGGTATTACTCAAACAACCAACCACTAGTCCCGATTTTTTCAAGTCCGAAATCAATTTAACCACTTCCTGGTCCATACTCTGCTCAAAATGCTTTTTCAAAAGCTGATTGAAAACCGATAAGCACTCATCTGGGCCAACTTCTTGGTTTAGAGACTGTAACCAGTC
>JBDRHU010000077.1:0-9086 GCA_043816565.1 Patescibacteria group bacterium | reverse complement strand
TGGGAGGGTGGTTACTTGATTTAGGGTGGAGCAGGTGACGGCAACAGAAATTTGGTGTTCGGGAAAAACAGGGGCGGAGGTTTGTAAAGAATGTCCGCATTCGTTTGTTGTGGGGGGAAAAGGTTTAAGCCCTGGGGCAGTTGACTACTTGTCGACTGCCCCTTTGCATCGGTCTGCCGAGATTATAGAGTCCCATGGTTTTGCCCCATTTTGTCCGGAAGTGGCTATCCCAACGAGGGCCTTAGAAGCGGTGATTGGCGCACGATCTTTTTTCGTAGCTAGTGAGGTTGGCTTAGAAACTGGGTACTGCTCAGTAATTCAAGTAACGCCGGGCAGAGTACTTCTTTGAGTTTGCTAGAATGAATTAGTGATCAGAAAAGACTTGTCGGTTCCCCCAAAGCTATCAGCCATTTTTGGCCCTTCGTTTATTCTGTTGGGTTTGGCTTTGGGCTCGGGGGAGTTAATTCTTTGGCCGTATTTGTCGGCCAACTATGGTTTGGGACTAATCTGGGGAGCGGTTTTGGGAATTACCTTTCAGTTTTTTTTGAATTTGGAGATCATGCGCTATAGCTTGGTTTGGGGAGAGAGTGTTTTTTTGGGATTTAGGAGACTTTGGAAAGGTTGGCCGATTTGGTTTATCTTGTCCACCTTCATTCCCTGGAGTTTGCCTGGTTTTTCCTCGGCGGCGGCTGAGATTATTGCTCACGTTTTTGGTTTGTCAGATAGTTTGCTGTTAGCAATTGGGCTTTTGCTACTAACTGGTTTAATTTTGACACTTGGTCGGACTTTGTATCGAACAATGGAACTTCTTCAACGAGGGATTATTTTTTTAGGACTGCCACTAATCCTACTTTTGACACTAGTTTTGGCCGGTTGGGGTGATTGGACCTCACTGACTTTGGGTGTTTTAGGAATTGGCAACGGCTGGTTATTGTTTCCGGCCGGGGTTTCTTTAATTTCTTTTCTGGGAGCTTTTGCTTACTCTGGAGCAGGAGGGAACTTGAATTTGGCCCAGTCATATTACGTTAAAGAAAAAGGTTTTGGTATGGGCCGCTATGGGGGCAAGATTAGTTCCTTGTTTGTCGGAGGCAAGCAGAAAATGCTTTTGGAAGGAACCACTTTTGTTCCCAACTCAAAAAATTTAAGGAGGTTCCATTCTTGGTGGCGTTTGCTTAATTGGGAACACTTTCTAGTTTTCTGGGGTTTGGGCTTACTAACCATTATCTTGCTTTCGGTTTTGGCTACCAGTTTGGTTTTTGGCCAATCGGTTAACCAAGGTATTTCTTTCCTCTATCAGGAAGCAATCGTGATTGGTAGTCGTTTAGGGTCGGTTTTGGCACTATTTTTTTTATTGGTAGCCGCCTTGATGCTGTACTCGACTCAGATTGGGGTTTTGGAATCATCCTCTCGAATTATTAGCGAAAATTGGTTGCTTCTGAGTTGGTGGAAGGGCAAAAGGATCAATGCTTCTTTGGGTTTTTATCTAGCCCTTTGGGGACAGATTGGTCTGGGGATAGTTTTGCTTTTGTTAGGGATTAAAGAACCTCGTTTCTTGTTGACTTTGTCAGCTGTTTTGAATGCGGTGGCGATGATGATCCTTTTTCCGTTGGTTTGGTTTTTAAATCGGAAACGGCTAGACCAGCGTTTGCAGGCCGGTTGGTTTCGGCAATTGATTTTGTTAGTGGCTTTCATATTCTTCGTTGGCTTCTGCTTGCTGACCTTGGCCTCGGTGTTCTAACCCCAATGGTGTAAAATTGAACTTGTGAAGATTGGAACGATTTTTACTTGTCAAAAGTGTGGTTCGCAAACACCCAAGTGGATGGGGCAGTGCCCTGAGTGTGGCCAGTGGGGTAGTTTAGTTGAAGAGGTTACTGGTCGTCAGTTAAAAAGGCGAGACGGGATGGCCAGAGACAAAGCCAAGCTTTTAAAGTTGGATTCGATTAGTGCCGCTAAAATTGGCCGGATCAAAGTTGGGATAGGCGAGTTGGATCGAGTTTTGGGAGGAGGCATCGTTCCCGGATCGGTGGTCCTTTTTGCCGGAGAGCCGGGAATTGGCAAATCAACCTTGTTGACCCAAATTGCCCTGAAGTTAGCCAAACAGATGAAAATTATCTATGTTTGCGGGGAAGAATCGCCTCAGCAAGTCAAGTTAAGGGTTAATCGGTTGTCACCGTTGGCCAAAAGTGACAGTTTACTTTTGTTTCCGGAAACCAATGTTGATGCGGTTGTGGCTGAACTTGAGGCCCAGGATCCCAAAGATTTGCTTTTGGTGGTTGATTCTATCCAAACGATGTCAACGACTGACCTGAACGGTGTGGCTGGTTCCATTAGTCAAGTAAGAGAGGCCTCTCAACGCCTAATTGAGTTGGCCAAGCGAACCCAAATGCCCTTGTTTTTGGTTGGTCACGTTACCAAAAGTGGGACTTTAGCTGGACCAAAAACGATTGAACACGCGGTTGACACAGTTTTGTACTTTGAGGGCCAGAGAAACGGAGATTTTAGGATTTTGCGGTCAGTCAAAAATCGTTTTGGTCCGACTGATGAGGTTGGGGTATTTCAAATGACTGACAAGGGGTTAAATGAGGTGACAGCGGCTTCGTTTGTGTCTGACGAAGACCTGAAGTCTTCGAGAATCGGTTCTGCCTATACGGTTGTTTTTGAGGGCAGTCGGCCAATGTTGATTGAGGTTCAGGCACTTTGCAGTCGAAGTTTTTCTCCGATTCCCAGAAGGGTTGTTAATGGTTTGGACCGACGGCGTTGCGAGATGTTGATTGCTGTTTTACAAAAACAATTAAAACTACCTCTTTGGGAACAGGATATCTTTTTGAATGTCGCTGGAGGGTTTAAAGTTTTTGAGCCAGCGGTTGACCTGGCGGTAGCGGCCGCCCTTTATTCTTCATACAAAAACCAAGCACTGCCCGGCTCAAGTGTATTTATTGGTGAAACCTCTCTTTTGGGACGGATAAATGCGGTTGGCCAAATGAGCAAAAGGATTTCCCAGGCCAAAGCCTTGGGGCTGACTAAGATCTTTTCTTCAGCCAATTTGCCGAATCTGTGGCAGATTAAGAAGCTAATAGCTGAGATCAAGTAAGACCGGAGCTCTAAAACACTTCTTTTCAGAGCCAGTTTTAAGTTTTCCACAACAACTGTTTAGAAGTTAAGAAGTGGTGTTTTTATACCTACTATTTATAGTAGTTATTTTTATAAGACTATCGTTTTTTCGGGGTTTCGAAACTATGGGTCTTGACAGCTCAAAAAGAAGGTGTTAGATTCTAAAGTAATGAAAAGATTTGTTGGGTTTTTCCGCTCTTTTCTGTTTTCGTTTCGCAGGGGCCTGTCTTCTGGTTACAAAGAAGACAGTTGGGCGGCAAAGCAGATTGTCGAAATGGCTCGCTTAGGTGGGCGCTTGTTGATTTAAACACAGGGTATTAGTTCTTTTAAAGACAGAAGTTTGCTTAGCGAATAGGGGGGGTAAAAAAAGAGCATCGCTATCGTCATTCCGGGCAAGTCATGGGTGGAACGCGAATAGTAATGCCCTTTACAATTTCAGAATACCAAAGCCCGATGGGCTTGTCAATAATCCTTTTTTGCTGCTAGCAAGATTCCGGAAACTTGATATAATAGGTGACCGGGACAGAAAACTTCTGTTCAAAATGGAGGGTAGTATGAGGGGCAGGCTTACTACCCTCCATTTTTGTTTTCAAGCCAACTTGGGGAATAAATCACTTCCTGAAAAAAGAATGACATCGTCAATTTTGCTTTGATTGGTCAGGATCATGATCAGCCTGTCTAGACCGACAGCCACTCCGCTACAGTTAGGAATACCCGAACGAAGGGCTTTCAGGAAATCTTTGTCGGTCGGGTGTTGAATTTTTTGGTTTTGTTTTCTGACGGAGACTTCTTTTTTGAATTGACGCCCTTGTTCTTCGGGATCAGTTAATTCGGTATAGCCGTCGGCTAGCTCAATGCCATTGATATAGAGCTCAAATCGTTCCTTGATTTTTTGGTCTTTTGAACTGGTTTTAGCTAGTGGAGCGAATTGTTGAGGGTAGTTATAGATAATGGTTGGCCTTTCAAAACCGAGCTTGGGCTCAACGTCTCTAACATAGATGAGGTTAAAGTCGTCATCGCTCAACTTAAAAATATCGTCAATTTGAGCGTATTTTTCGAAAGCCTGGGTAACGGTTATTTTTTCAAATTCGGAAATTTCCGGTTTCAAGAATTTGATTAATTTCTGGCAGTCTTCAATGGTGCTTTGATAGTTGGCTTCGGTTCGGTACCACTCCAACATCGTAAACTCGGGGTTGTGAAGGCTACCGCCAAGGTCGGTGTTGCGGAAACTTTTTGTGATTTCAAAGATTTTGTCAGCTCCAGCGGCTAGTAATTTTTTGTGCCAAAGTTCTGGCGAAGGGGCTAGAAAAGCCCTTTGACTTTTACCATTTTTGTTAATTAGTTTAGTTTCAAAAACTTCCAAATATGATTCTGGGATTAGGGCCGGGGCCAAAAGGGGAGTTTGGACTTCTAGAAACCCCTGTTTGTTGAAAAACTGCCTAACTTTTGAGATAATTTCAGCACGGGTGCTAAATATTTGCCAGGTGTCAGGATTGTTTTTTAATGTTTGCCAATCCATGGGGTCCTAATGCTTTCTTGTTTTTAGGAATTCGATAAAGGCAAATAGTTGGTCTCTAGCTGGTTGATGATCGAGAAACTGAAGTTTGGTTTCTAGCAGTATTCGGGCTTGGTTGGCGTATTTTTCTATCAATTGTCGACTGTATTCCAGACTGCCACACTTGTCCATTGTTTTAATCACCCAGACAACCTCAGTAGCGGTTTTGTGATAACGGTCTTTTTCAAGAATGCTGAGTAGTTTTGTTTTGTCCTTGCCCTTGATGTGTCCAAGCAGGTGAATTAGCATAATAGTTCTTTTACCCTCGTAAATATCGTTGCCGACTTGCTGTTTTAATCCGGAAAAATCTGATGTCAGGTCTAAAAGATCATCCCTGATTTGAAAACAATAGCCTAGTGGCTTGCCAAGCTGATAGATGAGATCTAACTGTTTTTTATTGGCCCCGGCCAGAATCGCTCCCAACCTCATCGGACCAGCGATAGTGTAGTAGGCAGTCTTGCTTTCTAGAATCAAAAGGATATCTTCTTCTTTTAGGTCAACTCGGTTGTCCTGGGTCCATTTAATTTCGATGGTTTGGCCCAAGACGGTTCGGTTTTGTAATTGATAGAATTCTTCACTGATGGCCGGGTTGTTGATATCACTGACTATTTTCCACATCAGGTTGTGCATGCCGTCGCCAGCATTTATAGCTAGTTCTTTGTTATAAACCCGATGGATAGCCGGCAGGCCTCGTCTTTGGAGCGAGTCGTCTTCAATGTCGTCGTGGCAAAGAATCCAGTTTTCTGACATTTCCATGGCGGCAGCAGTTTTGACAGCTTTTTGCGGGGATAGCCCCATGGCCTGAGCGCTTAGTAGAACCAAGGTTGGCCTAACATATTTGCCCATCCTGACAGGATAGTTGTCAACCATTTCTTGATGAAGTTGAACCATGTTTTGGTATTTGCCAGGAACTTGGCAGTATTGGGGAAATTGACTGGTTTGTTTGAGATACTTTTTAATTTCCGGCCAGACCAGTGCCTTAGTAGCCTTGGTAGCCTCCACAAAAGCATTGCTTTTAAGTTTCATCAGTGGGTTGGGACTCTATTGGGGGGACTTGGGTCATTTTTAATAACTCAGCAATTGTCCAGCCGAAAGCTGAAGCTGATTGGGGTCCGGAAGCGGTAATAATGTTGCCGTCGCTGACAACCGGTTGGTCAATATAAAGAGCGCCAACACTTTCCAAGGTTTCCTTTTCGCTGGGAAAGGCAGTTGCTTTTTTGCCGTTCAGGACACCGGCGTTGGCCAGTATTGTTGGAGCGATACAGATAGCCGCCAGCACCTTGCCTTGTCGATTAGCCTCCTCGGCAATCGCCAAAGCAATCGGGTCCTCAAAATAGAATTGGGCTCCTTCGCCACCGATGAAAACAATGGCCTGGTAATCGGCCACATCAATCTCAAAAAGATCTTTTTCGGCCTGGCAAGTTCCCCCCTGGGAACCGGTAATGGTGCCGACCTTGGTGGAGGCCAGTTCGGTTTCTATACCAGCTTCTTTGATAACCTTTTCGGTCTCAAACAATTCTTCATCGCGAAAGCTTTCTGGAGGGACAACAAACAAAACCATGCTAGTCATTGATTTAATTGTAACAAAAAGCCCGCTTGGTTTCCAAACGGGCTTTGATTATTCGATTAAGACTTTCTTTTTAATTAGAAAGCTCCTGGCATTCCACCCATACCGCCTCCGGCTGGCATGGCTGGCTCTTTTTCCTTCTCAGGAATGTCAGTTACCATGACTTCGGTGGTCAGTACCATTGCTCCGACACTAACAGCGTTTTCGATGGCACTTCTGGTGACCTTTAGAGGATCCAGAATGCCGGCACTAATCATCGATTCGAATTTACCAGTTAGAGCATTGTAGCCATAGTCGGTTTTACCGGCCTTGACACCGTCGCGGATTTTGCTAACTACATAGCCAGCGTCTTCTCCGGCGTTGCTAGCCAGCCAACGAATTGGTTGCTCTAGGGCCAGTCCGAGGATTTTTAGACCAATTCTTTCCTCGTCGTTGTCAACCTCGACCTTTTCCAAAACTTCTTTGGCTCTAAGCAAGACAGTACCGCCTCCTGGCAGAATCCCTTCTTCAACGGCGGCCTTGGTAGCTTCAACCGCATCTTTGACTCGCTCTTGTTTTTCTTTTAACTCAATTTCGGTGGCGGCGCCGACATTAATGACAGCCACTCCACCGGCCAGCTTAGCCAGTCTTTCTTGGAGTTTTTCCTTGTCATAGTCAGAGGTGGTTTTGGCGATTTCCTTTTCAATCTGACCGATTCTGGCCTTGATGGCAACCGAACTACCCTTGCCGCCAATTAATTGACAGTTATCCTTGTCAGCTCTGATTTTGCTAGCTTGACCGCAATCTTCCGGTTGGACTGATTCCAATTTTCGACCGGTATCTTCGGAGATTAAAGTGCCGCCGGTTAAAACAGCAATGTCTTCCAACATCGCTTTTCTTCGGTCACCAAAACCTGGAGCCTTAACCACCAGACAGTTGAAAGTGCCTCTTAACTTATTGACCACTAGAGTGGCCAACGCTTCACCGTCGAGGTCGTCAGCGATGATGACAAAGTTTTTACTGACTTTGGTGATATTCTCCAAAAAGGGGAGAATCTCTTGAACCGATGAGATTTTTTTGTCGGTGATTAAAATATATGGATTTTCAATCACGGCCTCCATGTTTTCGGCATCGGTGACAAAATAGGGCGAAGCATAGCCACTATCAAAGGCCATGCCTTCGGTGTAGTCAATTTCGATGGTTAAACCGCGACCTTCCTCAACAGTAATAACACCGTTTTTGCCGACTTTTTTTAGAGCCTCGGCAATAGTTTTGCCGATTTCTGTATCACCTGCGGAAATGCTGGCTACCTGGACGATTTCTTCATTGCTTTTGACTTGCTTGGCGATTTTTTTCAACTCTTCGATGACTGCCTTGGAGCCCTTTTCCAATCCTCGGCGAATGATCATTGGGTTGGCACCAGCGGTGACATTTTTCAACCCCTCATTAATAATCGCTTGAGCCAGAACAGTGGCGGTGGTCGTACCGTCACCGGCAACATCATTAGTTTTACTAGCGGCCTCTTTGATTAATTGCGCCCCCATATTCTCAAAGGGATCTTCCAGATCAATTTCTTTGGCGACACTAACACCATCATGAATAACAGCCGGGGCACCCCACTTTTTGTCTAGAGCCACATTTCTGCCTCTTGGTCCGAGAGTAGTGGCGACCGCATTGGCCAAAGTGTTAATTCCCTTCAAAATTGCCTGTCTAGCTTTTTCACCGAAAAGTATTTGTTTTGCCATTTTTATTTCTCCTCAATTGCTAAAATTTCTTCAAATTTAACGAATAACAGTTCTTTTTTACCATCAGCCTTGTATTCATTGCCGGCCCATTTTTTATAGATGGCGACAGTGCCAATTTTAACTTTGGCCCAAAGCGGGATTTTGTTACCCGATTCACTGATTCCTTCAGGACCAACGGCAATTACTTTACCCCTTAAAGGTTTTTCCCCTTCATGACTGTCGGGCAGAACAATTCCCGAGGCAGTGGTTCTCTCAACTTCTAACGGTTCAATCAGAACATATCCGGGGGCGGGGACTATTTTTGTGCTCATTTTTCCTCCTGTAATGAATATAAAACTATTAAAGTAAGTTAGCAATCAGTTAACCTGTTTGATAATATTGTATCCAGATTAGCAAAAAAGTCAAGACCTGATTATTGTTTTTTGCCTCTTGAATAACGATTCTGGCTACTGGTTTGAGTCCCATTCGCCGACTTGACCGCCGTAGCTTTGGTGAAGGTGGAGTCATATCATTTAGCAAGCCGAAGTAGTTTTGTAGGTGGTAAAATTAGGTCGTGAATAAAAAGCTTGAGATTGGTGATGTTCGAGAGCTTGTTGCCGTGATTCCTGGCTTTGAAAGCTACGTTGTTCATGCAGTTGACGATGGGGTTTCGACAGAGGTTTTTAAGCTGACTCATAAAGAGACTGTTTTCTATCTTAGAATCGCCAATGAAAACGAAAGTATGGCCTCAGAGGCTTTGGTGCACAACCTATTGCTTGAAAAAGGGGTGGAGGTTCCTCAAGTTCTTGTGTGTGGAGATCAAAATAATGTTTTGGGGAGATCATACATGGTGACTAGTGAGATGCCTGGCGTTCCCTACAAAAAAGATCGCATGGCTGGTTCGGATGTGGTTTTTGAAGCAGGAAAACAATTAGCTTTAATCAACTCAGTTTCTGTCAAAAACTTTGGCTGGGTTGACGTGACAAACCCAAGCCCAAAAGAACTTACTGGTTGTTATTCTACTTATAGAGAGTTTGCCTTAAACCAAGAGAGAATTGAGGCGATGCTTAAGGATTTGTTAGATCTTGAAAAAATGGATGACGCTTTAGCAAGGAAATATTTGAAACATGTGAAGGAAGAAGGGGGTTTT
>JBDRHU010000076.1:0-7691 GCA_043816565.1 Patescibacteria group bacterium | reverse complement strand
TCCAATGAATCTTGGGCCGCTAAAGAAACTAAAAAAATACTGGTTGACAAACTGGGCTGGTCAATCGACCGATTAACAATTACCAGTTGTGACGCCGATACTTGTTTCCACCCAAATTACCTAGCTGCTTTAGGCTATCATTTCGGCTCAGACCCAAAACGATATCTGCGTTTCTGGCAATCACCGATTTTTTGGTACAACAATTTAGATTCAGTCCCCGCCCCAATTAGAATTATTGGCATTATCGGCAACATCGTCCACATTTCTGACTTGCAAGGTCCGGACCGTTTACTTTTTAACTATTCGGCCTACTCGTTGTCTTTTAAAATGCTCGACGAGGTTGGTTATTGGGACACCGATATTATTCCGGAGGATTGGCACATCTTCCTTCAATCATTTTTTGCCAAAGGAGGCCAAGTCTCGGTTGAGCCGATTTTTGTTCCTACTAGCATCGATGCCCCGGAGGGCAAAACCTATTTTGAGGCCCTTAAAAACCGCTATCTCCAGTGCCAAAGACACGCCTGGGGGGCAACCGACATCCCCTATGCTATTAGCCAAGCAATTAAACATAAAGAAATCCCCTTTTTAGTCAAATTTTTGAGAATTTACAAGCTTATGGAAACCCATTTGATTTGGTCAACCAATTGGTTCATCCTAACCCTAGGGGCAGTTTTACCAACAGTTTTGAACCCCAAGTTCTTTCAAACCTCGCTCGGTTATAACTTGCCCAAA
This sequence comes from Patescibacteria group bacterium, assembly GCA_043816565.1. Lineage (GTDB taxonomy): Bacteria > Patescibacteriota > Microgenomatia > UBA12405 > JAHJSD01 > JBDRHU01. Next base: position 6,959 of record JBDRHU010000076.1, on the reverse strand, counting down.
TTCTCCAGATTGATTTTAACTATTTGTTTGATTTCTCTATTGATTATTATTTTCCTGGATCTGAAGTTAAAACCCAAAAGCCAACTTAAAAGAACCAAGATGGACAAGCTCACTTATGTCCTCCAGTGGTTTTTAATGCCGGTGGCCACCCTGTTTATGGCGGTTTTGCCGGGGCTGGACGCCCAAACCAAATTACTTTTTGGAAAAAGATTAGAATACATCGTTACCAAAAAGTACTGATACTAAATGATCTCAGTTTTTGAACCAATCAAACAAAAGTTTCTCTCTTCCGTCGGCAACCTGGGCCAACTCTGGCTAGAAAAAAGCATTCTTCGAGCAGTCCAAATTAGTGTTGTCACCCTAACTCTCCAATCGGTTGTTCTTTTGCTCTTTTTCCCCCGACTACCACCCCAAGTTCCTTTGTTTTACTCTCAAAGTTGGGGAGAGAATCGCTTGGCTAATTCCCAAACCCTTTTAATCCTGCCAATTATTTGTTTGTTATTTTTGGTTATCAATGTCATTCTTTCGGCTATTTTTTTAACTGAAAATAGGTTTTTGGCTGCTTTGTTGGCTTGGACGGCGACAATTGTTGTTGTGATTGGTACTATTGCGGTGTTTGCCATTATCCAACTTAGCCAATGACAAACGCTCTTTTGTTCAAACCATTTCTAGTATCTTTGCTGGTTGCTTTCCTGTCTACCCCTCTGGTGATTGTTCTTTCTCGAAAACTGAACTGGCTGGAGGACGCCCAACAAAGAAGTCTAAGCTACAGCAATGTCACCCACCAGGGAGCTCTGCCTCGCGGTGGCGGGATTGGTATATTTCTGGCAATTGTCGTTGGCGTCTCCATGTTCCTACCGATCAACCCCCAGGTTCAGGCTATCTTTTTGGCCACCCTACTAACCGTTACTGTTGGTGTTATTGACGGTATTAAAGATATTAAACCCGTAATTCGTTTGCTGACTAACGCTTTAGCAGCCATGATCATTATCCGCTCAGGAATAACTATCAACTTCATCACCAATCCCCTAGGAGGAATTATCAACCTCAATCAAACAATTGGGCCTTTTCAATTTTCCCAACTGCTGACCTTATTTTGGATCACCTGGTCAATGAACTTTGTTGGCTGGTCAGCCGGGGTTGCCGGCCAATTACCTGGCTTTGTTGCCATTACCAGTTTGGTGGTTGGCGCCCTCAGTCTTCGCTTTGTTTCCGGGGATATCAATCAGTGGCCGGTGATTGTCTTGGCCGGCAGTTTGGCTGGTGCCTATCTCGGTTTTCTGCCATTTAACTTTTATCGGCAAAAAATTATGCCCGGCTACAGTGCCAAAAGTCTAGCCGGATTACTTTTGGCCACTCTGGCAATTCTTTCTGGAGCAAAACTGGCCACTGTAATCTTAACCCTGGCAGTCCCAACAACCGATGCTATTTGGGCAATCGTCAGAAGATTAAAAAACCGTCAATCGCCGTTCAAGGCAGATTCCGAACACCTTCACCATCTGTTACTCAAAGTTGGTGTTCCCCAACCGTTGGTGGCAGTGATTTACTGGTCGTTTTCGGCAATTTTGGGATTGATTGTTTTGCAACTTAACAGTCAACAAAAAGTTTGGGCAATTGTCATGGTCGGCGGTGGAGTAATGTTTTTAATCTTGGGATTGAAAAACATCATCAAGAGAAAAGATCAGTCAAGCTTATCGGCATAATCCCCGGAAACCCAACCCTTTTTGCCAACTTGATATTCAATCTGGTACCAACCAGCCTCTTCGTCCAAAAGCGAAAACTTATCTCCCGGATTGACTTTGGCCGCTTCGCTGGCAGCCACTGATGGTTCGATTCTAACCCTCAACCAACCGGTTGGAGTCTCTCCAATGATTACATATGGTGTGGCCAGCTCATCCCCTGGTTCATCGGCTACTTCCGTCGGTTCTGGCGTGTCAGTTTGGCTAACGGTTTCCTTGGCGAGCTTAGTTTCGATTACCAATCGATAGCCCTTAACCGCTCTGGCCAAAATCTCTCGACTTTTGTATCCGGGTAAGGAAATCAAAATTTTGTGACTGCCGTCACCAACATCTTCCAAGTTTAAGGGCGAAAATCCCCTCATCTGGCCGTCAACCGATATTGAACAAGCATCAGGTAAGCAGTTAACAATCAATCCCGATCTTTCTTTCAGGCTGGTTTTCTCAAAATAAATCAACTCACCGGCCTCATAGGCCGAATCAGCATTAAACTCCCAGTTGACCACCGTTTGGGTCGACGGGTTAAGAGTCACTTTTCGCTCCCATGAAGCCGAAAAGGCCGCTTCCGGAACCAATCGCAAAACTACTTCACCGGATTTGATATCGTTGTTCTCATAAGGAGTAGTACCGGCTTCACGACCATCAATATAAACGGCCGACTGAGGAAAGGCATTTAGTTGAACGGCGGCTTTTTTCGATCCCCAACTACGAAAAAAGAGAATAAAAACCAGCAAAACAAAAAGCAGTATAAAAGCTAAAATAACAACCGTTTTTTTGGTCACCCTGAACCAAATATACCAAAAAACGGTCTAACTAGCAAAGACAGTTCTCCGGGTGGGCGCGTCAGGACTCGTCGTGGCGAAGCCAGGTGCTTGCACCTGAGACCCTTGAATCGGGTGGGCGCGTCAGGACTCGTCGTGGCGGAGCCAGGTGCTTGCACCTGAGACCCTTGAATCGGGTGGGCGCGTCAGGACTCGAACCTGAGACCCTCGTCTTATCAGGACGATGCTCTAGCCAACTGAGCTACGCGCCCGTGTCGGGTGGGCGGTAGAGGGCTCGAACCCCTGACCTCTTCTACGTCAAAGAAGCGCTCTACCAACTGAGCTAACCGCCCAAGCAGGCCAATTGTATCATTCAGGCAGTGGTTAAGTCCAGAACTTTTTGCATAACTTCCTCGGGGCTGTCAACAATGTGGTAAACCAAAAGTTCCTGCTGTCTTAAATGCATATTTTCTCCAAAGGCCTCCATCACTTCGTGCCACCAACTACCAAACAAAATCAAAGGTTTGTGGTGCCCAAAAAACAATCGGGCCAATCCCCAAGCCATCCCAAACTCGGAAACCGTTCCGGTACCGCCGTTGAAAAACAAATAAACATCCCCCAGTTCTAACAACTTCATCGTTCTAGAAAAATAATCGGGGGTAACAATCTTTTCATCGGTCGAATTTCCCGAATCCTGACCCTCAAAAAAAGTCATACCCTTGGGATCAAAAGTAACCCCAATCGTTTTTCCGCCTGCCAGTTTGGCCCCTTCGGTTGAGGCTCGCATTATTCCTGGCCCCCCACCGTTAACAATCGTGAAACCGTTTTGGGCCAATAGTTTGGCTGATTCCAATGCCAATTGATATTCCTGGTCTTCGAGCTTGGCCTCCGAAAAGCCAAAAATGGTTACTTTTTTGTTAGTCATTATCTAAATCATACCATCAAAACTGGTATGATGATATTGTGAAAAAAGCCATCTTTTTGATCCTGTTTGCCATTGTTGTTGTCAACTTGGTTAACCTCTCTCTGGTACTTGGAATCAAACAAAAAACAAACAGTCCAGTACCAACCGTTATTCCAACCCCCAAGCCAACTCCAACTATTGTCACAAGCAAACCAATTGTTCTGGCCTTTGTTGGCGATCTTTCTTTGGCCAGAGAGATTAATTATCAAATTCAACAACGGGGCATTGACTATCCGTTTGAATTTGTTAAACAAATTATTAGTCAGGCCAATTTAGCCACCGCCAACCTGGAAAGCCCACTGGTTGATGACTGTCCAACGGTTAGAGACGGCATGAAGTTTTGTGGACCAAAAAGCAATGTCGACGGATTGGTTTCGGCGGGATTTGATCTGGTTAATATTGCCAATAACCACATCGGTAACTACGGCCCCGAGGGCATTGATCAAACAATTGAAGTTCTGAAAGAAAAAGAAGTTCAACCATTCGGATTGGGAACAATTGCCTATCGATCCGTTGACGGCTTCACCGTTGCCTTTCTGGGCTTTGACGATACTACTGGACCAGTCCCTGACGAATACCTTAAAAGCAAACTAAACGAAGCCAAGAGTTCGGCTGATTATCTGGTGGTTAATTTCCATTGGGGGCAAGAGTACCAAGACCAACCAACTCAACGACAAGAGTATCTGGCCAGACTGGCGATTGATAGCGAAGCTGATTTAATTGTCGGTCACCACCCTCACGTTCTCCAACCAATCGAATACTACCAAGACAAATTAATTATCTATTCGCTGGGGAATTTTGTTTTTGATCAAATGTGGAGTCCGGCCACCAGAACTGGTGCTATTGGTCTGGTTACTATCAATCCTGACAGCAAAGACGAGTTAGAGTTAATTCCTGTTCTAATAGAAAACTACTGTCAGCCCCGACCAATCGAAGGGGAAAGTAAAGAAAATCTTGTTCAATCCCTAATGCCATGAAAACAAAAAACCGAATCGTTTTTATTTTTATTCTAGTGGCGGTTTTTCTCTTTTACCTCAAGCCCCCGCTTGACACCGATCTGGGTTGGCATTTGCGTTACGGACAGCAAATCGCCCAAAACCAGGCGGTTTTTAAAGACAACCAAATTGGTTTTTTCCTGTCGGACTACCAGTGGGTACACAGCAATAGTCTCCACCAGTTGTTGTGCTTCCTGGCCTACCAATACTTCGGTCTAGGATCGCTGGCGATCATCGGTTCCGCCATCTTAACTCTGACCGTCTTTCTTCTGATCAAGAATCGGCCTTGGTGGTGGCAGTTGCTGGCCACCGGTATTTTTATCCTGACGGCCCTACCGGTTACCGGTTTGGGATATCGAAGCCAACTCTACACTCTTTTAGGAGTGGCTTTAGTTTACGCAATTTTGGAGCAATGGTTAAAACAGAAAAATTGGTCTTTACTCTTGCCTCCCCTTTTCCTCCTTTGGGCCAATCTTCACGGTGGTTTTGTTCTGGGGCTTGGCCTGGTTGGCTTGATTGCTTGTTTCCAACTGATCAACAAGCAAACAAAAAGGGGGCTGGGGCTTTTGGCAATTTTGCTGGTTTGTTTTTTTTCGACTTTAGTCAATCCGTTTGGATGGAAAATCTACCCAGAAGCCTATCGCCACAGCTGGTATCCACTAAACCAGTTGATCGCCGAATGGCTCCCTCCCAATCCATTAGGAGTTTTTACTATTCTGGCCCTGATTGGTCTAGTAGTCTTTTTGTTTTTGGCTCAAAACTCAAAAAAATTATTGGCCAACAAGAACAAACTTTTCTATTTAACCAGCTGGGGCGTTTTTATTCTTTGGGCTTTCAAGGCCAGAAGAAACCTGCCCATTTTCGGAATCAGTTCGATATTTCTGGTCTGGCAATTACTCCCTCAGAAAATAGCCAAATATCAAATTAAAAATAGCTTTTACCTGGCCTGTTTTGGCCTCCTGTCGGTGGTCGCCCTAAGCCAGCTGAAAAACCTAAATAGTCTCCATCAAGACTGGACAACCATCTGTCAAAACAGCCAATGGACGCTACCCTGCCAAGCGGTTGACTTTCTAAAACCCCAAACTCAAATCTGTCAGAAAATTTTCAACACCTATGAGTGGGGTGGCTACCTGGTCTGGCACCTGCCCGATCGAAAGGTTTTTGTTGACGGCCGGATGCCAGCCTGGCCAACCCAAAGCGGCAAAAGCCCTTATACTATCTACCTGGAAATTCTCCAGACTCAACCCGGATTTGAAGCTAGCCTCGATCAGTTTGGGGCTGATTGTCTGTTTATCGGTACCGGCACCTTTTTGGATCTGGAGTTAAAACAAAATCCTAATCCCAAGTGGCGAGAAATTTTCAGCGACCAGGTGGCGACTATTTATCAGAAACAAAACTAGCCAGCTCTAGCAATCGACAACTGAAGGCGTGTTCGTTGTCATACCAAGCGGCGACTTTGACCATATCGTCAGACAAAACTTCAGTCAGCGATAGATCAATCAGGGCCGAAGCGTCATTACCAATAACATCGGTAGAAACCAGAGGCTCGTAAGAAACCTTAATAATTCCGACCATTTTCCCCGATGCGACTGTCTCAAAGATTTTATTTATCTGTTTGCTGTCAACCTTCTTTTTAGTTTTGAAAATCAGTTCGGCAAAAGAACCAATCGAAACTGGCACTCGAATCGCGCTGGCACCAAAACGACCCTTAATCTCTGGATAGACTGCTTCGACTGCTTTGGCCGCCCCGGTTGAAGTGGGGATAATATTAAGTGCCGCAGTTCTGGCTCTTCTCAGATCCTGGTGAGAATTGTCAAGCAAATTTTGGTCAGAAGTGGAAGCGTGAATGGTGGTCATCCAGCATTCGCTAAAACCAATTTGCTCATCAATCAACTTAACAATCGGAGCCACACAGTTGGTTGTGCAAGAACCATTACTAAGCAGATTTTGATTGCGATATTGGTCTTGATTAACCCCAATAACAAAAGTTGGAATGCTGGTATCCTTCGGTGGGGCTGTCAAAATTACCTTACTGACCCCTCCCTTGAAGTGGCCTTCGGCTGATCGATCTCGAAACACCCCGGTGGCTTCCAAAACTAAATCAACCGAATACTTTTTCCAAGGAATTTGAGTCGGATCTCTTTGGGCCAAAAAGGGGATTTCCTGGCCACCAATAACTATCCCCTCTTTTGAGGCATTAATCTGGGCCGGAAAACGACCGTAAACAGAATCGTACTTTAAAAGATGGGCCCAGCCATCAATATCAATTGATCCTGAAGTGTTAACGGCTACCAAATCAATCAGCTCTCGATAGTTCTGCCACCAAGCTCGGGTAACCACCCGACCAATTCTGCCAAAACCATTGATTGCCAGACGAAGCTTTTTAGTCATCAACTACCAGTCTATACCAAAGCCGAGATGATCGTCAACAGACCAAATCCAAAAACAAAGTAGGCAAAGTTGATCTTTTTGGCAATTTGTAAAAATAAATGGATTGTCAGCA
>JBDRHU010000075.1:0-8739 GCA_043816565.1 Patescibacteria group bacterium | reverse complement strand
AGAGGCTACCCCTGACGAAAGATGTAAGGCAGAACAGGCCAAAGATGGCCTAGCTACTCAATTGGAAGAAGCAGAAAGCAAGTTAGAAGCCACTGAGTGGGTGTGTGCTGTCGCGGTCGAACAAATCAAACAATTCGAATTAATCCAACCGTTCAAAAAGAGTGAAAAACGCTTAAAAAGATATCAAGCACGAAGAAACGGAGACTAGTGGTTATCTCCTCACCGAAGGTCTAAACTTATACCCATAGTTGATTAATCCCCGATCGCCGTCTTCTTTGATTCTTCTGGTAACCATTTCTACTCGCATGCCAATTTGAATATCCTCCGGATCGACACCGGTCAGCTGGGCAGTTAACATTGGCCCGTCATCTAAACGAACCAGGGCAATTGGATATGGGGCCTGGCCTCCATAACCAGCCAACGCTTCGTGAGCAACCGAATAAGAATATACTTCCCCCCAACGCCCAGGTTCCCAGGGTTTCATTAAGCGCGAACCGCATCCTGGACAAAGCGGACGAGGAGGGAAATATCTTGTTTCACAATCAGTACATTCAACTCCACGCAAATCTTTTTGGGGAGACAAACGTAAGTAACGAGAATAATTTTCTCCACCCATATTTCCCACTTTCTCTCCAAAAACTTATAGAGCAAGTATTATAACACTCCAAATTGATAATTTGACCTCAAAAAGGTATAATTCCAGCCAGTATGTTGAAAAGAATAGTCCTGTCCAGCTTCTTGTTTGCCTGCCTACTTTTTTTTGGTCTTAATTCTACCAAAGCCCAGGCGGTCACCGAAATTGATTTGGTTGCCAGACCGGCTACCCGAGCGGCTGATTTAATCAGTCAAAAACAGGAACCAACTGAACCTTTTGACAAACCGACTAAGGGTCGGCTGGAAGCCGCCCTGGATAGTCAGCAAATTGGACCTCTGTCGGTAACTAACTTTCTGCGCCATGCCATTCGGAAAGCGATTAGCCAAGGAGCCCCGACCAATACTATTGTATTATTACTCCTTCTTCCTTTCGTCGGTGTTTTGGTTAGTGGTCTCTATTACCTTTTAGGCCTAACTGGCTTTGGCCTGTTCATGCCAGCGATGATCTCAGTCGCTTTCTTGGCCACCGGAGTTGTTGGCGGTCTGGTACTGTTTGCCATTGTCTTGATGTTAACGATGTTGAGCACCAGGCTGTTAAAGAAGGTCAAACTTCATGCCCGGTCAAGAAGAGCGATCACGCTTTGGGTAACCTCACTAGGAACTTTTGGATTGCTACTACTGTCCCCGTCTTTGCACTTGTTTGACCTCAACAAAATTTCCATCTTCCCGATTCTGTTTATTATCATCCTGTCTGAAGAATTCATCCGAACCCAAACTGGCAAAAGTAGACGAACCGCCATCAGTCTGACTTTAGGGACCATTTTCATTTCAATCCTGGGGGCCTTACTGATGGACTGGTCCCGATTTCAAGAGTTAGTTTTACTCTACCCGGAGGCCAGTTTCCTGGTAGTTTTAATCGCTAGTTTAATAATCGGCCGCTACAGTGGTCTAAGACTACTCGAGTACCGACGCTTCAAAGCGGTTTTAAGAAATTAACCAGAGCATGGATAAGTTCTCTGACATCCTGACTAAAAACGTCAGAAACCGAGTCTTTCTCAAATATAATGGCCTGCACGGTCGTTGGATCGCCAACTCCAAGTTAAGAACCAAAAAAATTCTACTCAAAAATGAAGTCAGCACCCCAAAACTAATCGCCGTTTTAAAAACTGAAAAAGCCGTCAATAACTTTGCCTGGGAAAAGTTAGACGGTAACTTTGTCGTTAAACCCTTTGCCGGTTCCGGTGGTGAGGGGATTCTGGTTATTCGAAAAAGAGCTAGGTGGGCCGGGGAATGGTATTTAATGAACGGAGACAAGGTTGATATTTCTGATTTGAGATTCCACTGCATAGACATTCTACAGGGCCAATTCAACGTCAGGCGGACACCAGATAGGATCCTAATCGAAGAGCGGGTTAAAATCCATCCCAAATTTTTAAGCTTTACTAAACTGGGCACTCCTGACATTAGAGTAATTGTTTTTAACCGAGTCCCAATTATGGCAATGTTAAGAATCCCCACCAAAGAATCGGACGGCAAAGCCAATATCTCCCATGGAGCTATCGGGCTGGGAATTGATCTGGCCACCGGCATTACCACCTTCGGCGTTCAAAACGACAAGTTGATCAAAAAGATCTTTGATCGGAAACGCAAAAAAATGATCAAAGTTAACGGCATTAAAATTCCCTTTTGGGACAGAGTTTTAGAAACCGCTGTCAACAGCCAGCAAGCTGTTGGAGAATTAAACTATGTTGGAGTTGACGTGCTAATCGACAAAGAATTCGGCCCGATGGTTTTGGAACTCAACGCCCGCCCTGGATTATCAATCCAAATTTGCAACCGAGCTGGATTAAGACGAAGACTAATTCGAGTCGAGGGATTGAAAATCAGAAACGCCACTCACGGAATTAGAATTGCCAAAGCCCTTTTTGGAGAAAGTTTTGTCGACCAGGTCAGACCCGATCGAGAGATAAAAGTCCTGTCTCCACTGGAGCCAATCCGAATTAAAACTTTTCTTAAAAGTCCTAAAAAAACTGACCTGATTGCCAAGGTTGATACCGGAGCTTTCAGAAGCTCAATTGACAAGAAGTTTGCCAAACAACTAGGTTTATTATCGAAAGACAATGTCTTGTACTATCGTCACTATAGTTCAGCTTTGGGTAAAAAACATCGTCGACCAGTTATCGCTGTCGAGTTTTGGTTGAGTGGAGTTAAAATTACTACCGCCGTCAATGTTACCGATCGGAACCGGTTAAGAACTAAATTCCTAATCGGTCGTAAAGACTTGGGTGGATTTGTTATTAGAGTAGAGGAAATAAAATGACCAATCAAAAACCGAAAATCGCTATTTTCTTTGGAGGTAAAATCAGTCGGCATTTGCGTTTAATAAAAGAAGCGGCCGAAAAATTGTCGGTCGACTTGGACCTGGTTTCCTACAACCAAGTTCGCTTTGATACCAAAGATAAAACTGTCTGGATCGGAGATAAAATTGCCGACGACTATGATGTTCTGTTTTTCAGAACCACCGGCAAGCACTGGGAAGAAGTTAATCTGGTAATTGATAGTCTGATCAGAAAAGACGTGATCATTGTCGATCCCCTGGTTCGACTTGGGGCCCCCAGTCGGACCTGCAAGGCCCATCAAATGGTTGAACTGGCTAAAGCCGGTATCGGAGTACCGGTTAGTATCTATGGCAGTCTTAAGTATCTGCGAGACAACGCTGGAGCCAAGTTCGGCTTCCCGTTGATTATCAAAGGCAGTGCTGGCGACCGAGGGACTCGAGTTTTCAAAGCTGATAATCAAGATCAATTAAACCAGCTCTTCACTCAGTTAAGGCCGAGTGAAATTAAGGAGGGTCGCCGTTACCTGGCCCAGGAATTCATTGACAATGATGGTGATTATCGATTGATTGTCCTGGGAGATAAGGTTTTGGGAGTGATGAAAAGATTTCGAACTGAAAAGGGTGAATTTCGCAACAATTTTTCTTGTGGCGGAGAGGTAAAAGTCACCGACTTGCCAGACGAATTAAAAGATTTAGCTATTAAAGCCAGTCGGGTCTGTCAATTGCTCATTGCGGGAGTAGATATTGTTCTCAGAAACGGGGATCCCCAGCAACCAATCATCTGGGAAGTCAACAAGACCCCTCAGTTTACCGGTTTCATGAAAGCGACCGGCATTGATGTTCCTCGGGAAATTGTTAAATTTTTGCTCAGTCTCTGTCCACAAAAATGAAACTTTTGGTACTAACACTATCAGGAAAACAAAGCCAATACGAGGTCGACCGGATTACCGAGGAAAGTAAAAGTCTAGGAGTGGACATTAGCAGAAAACTCTACAAAGACCTGAGCTTTGACTTTCGAGACCAAAAGGTTGATATCCTCGTCGACGGAGAAAACCTGAAAAACTATTCGGCCATTATCTTCCGAGTAGCTGGAACCAAGTCTGGCAAATATATATTCGCCAGAAACAATATCATCCGAACCATGGACAAAGAAGGTATTTTTTGTCTCAACGGTAGAAGCTATCTGGCCTGGCCGAGAATGGAAAAAATCAGTCAACACACCAGTTTTGTTCTAAATCAAATCCCGATCATCCCCACCCAGGTTTACATGGACAAGGAAACCTTTCCAGAGCAAAAGATGAATTTCCCTTTAATTGCTAAATATAGTTTTGGTTTTCAGGGCAAGTCGATTGCAAAAATTGACAACCAAGATGAGCTCAACAGCTTCCTTACCAGAAGATCTCAGGAAACCTTTGGCCTCTGGCTCTGGCAAGATTGTATCCCCAACCAATGGGACATCCGGGTAATTGTCGTCGGTGGTCAAACTATCGGTGCTATGAAGCGAATTGCCAAAAAGGGAGACTTTCGGTCAAACTTCTCCCAAGGTGGATCGGTTGAAAACTACCAATTAAGTGGCGAGGAAAAACAATTGGCCGAAAAAGTCGCCAAGGTCAGCCAGCTTGATTACTGTGGGGTTGATATTATTAAAGACGAGGCCGGTAAAAACTATATTCTCGAGGTCAATCGGGCTTGCCAGTTTAAAGGCTTTGAGCAATCAACAAAGATCAACGTTGCCAAAACACTGGTTGAATATTTAATTTCTCAAGGCAAAAAATGAGCAAAATCAGCATCTACACCGACGGCGGATCAAGAGGCAATCCTGGGCCAGCTGCTATTGGGGTGGTTGTCAAAGAAAATAATAAAATTATCTTCCAGTTAGGAAAAACAATCGGTGTCGCCACCAACAACGAAGCCGAATACCAAGGATTGATTGAGGCCCTAAAATGGCTAATTGAACAAAAAAACAAAATCGATCAAATTGACTTTTTTCTGGACTCAAAACTGGTTGTCTTTCAAATGAAAGGCGAATACAAAGTCAAAGCCCCCAAAGTCATTCCCCTGTTTGCCCAGGCCAAACAATTGGAAAAACAAATCGACAGCAAAATCAACTACCAACACATCAGAAGGGAATTAAACTCTCAAGCAGACGCCTTACTCAATCAAGCACTGGACGGCCTTCAATAAGCCCTTGTTCGCTGGCCGTAAACGAGATCGTTAATTCTTGCTTGATAGTCGTTGATCATCGTTCTGGGAAACTCGCAATCACCTCGTTGCTCTATCGGAAGTAATTGGGCAATTGAAGCTAGGCCAACCATCGCCTGCCAACGAAGATATTCTTTGTTTCTTTCTCCACGGCCGACCTGCTCAACGGAAAACGGAAAAATTGGTTGCCCAAATCTAATTTGCCTGATCGGCCCCTCCATATTGTCCTCGCTAGTAACCAGCCCGATCGGAACTACTGGTATGTCCCCGTGCTGTTGAGCGACTCTCCATAAACCGGTTCTAACATCGGCAACACCCAAACCATACTGATTTTCCCTTCCGGCTCGTCCGGTGGCCGTCGCGATCAACACCCCACCTAAAGCTAAGTGCTCTTTGATTACTCGGTGATCCTCACGAGTCAAAGTATATCTGCCAGTTACCGGGTCTTTCCCAAGCGGAAGCATTGCCTCTCCAACAAAACCGGCCTTGATCGGATTCATGCGTAAAAATCGGCTAAGTATCTTCACCCGCAGAGGACCTTTCCCTGACAAACGCTCAACGATAAGCGACATTGCATCAAAAACAGAACCAACACCAGGGTAATTGGTTAAACCAATAGACGGACCAAATAAAACCAAAGGCGGATCCTCGATTTCTGTTCCTCGCGAAATAACAAGTGAAGTTGCCCGACGAACCATCGGTTTGTCAATTAGTCGACGGTCCTCAACGAAAGACCGAACTTGGAGATCCAACATAATCCCAGAGACCCCCCACATATTTCCGGCCACCCCTCTCAATCCCAACCCAAACTGTCTACTAAACTCTGTAAACCGACTCACATTAAAAAACTACAGGAAAAACATCTTGCCTGCAAACAAAAACACCCAACTGGTCGATATTATCAGTCATATCTAGTAAAATAGAGATATCCGTGGTTCAAAATGTTTTAGAAAACTATCTTCAATCAATCTCGTCAAAATTTGCCCGTGAAGAAACCAGTGAAATGGGATATAGAACCGACTTTGAGATTCTACTCAAAGGCATTTTCGAATCAATTAATGTTTCCCGATTTGACCACGACCCAAGATCAAAACAAGGCAACAAACCTGACTTTGTTGTCCAAAAAAATAACGTCCCCATTCTTTATATTGAAACAAAAAATATCGGTGTTTCTTTAGACAAAATTGAAAAATCAGAGCAAATGTCCCGATACTTCGGGTATGCCAATTTGGTTTTGACAGATTATACCGAATTTAGGTTCTACAGAAACGGTTTACCCTACGGAGAACCAATAAAAATCGCCGAGTGTGATAAAAATGCCAGAACCATCACTCCGCTTCCAAAAAATTTTGAGTATCTTGCCAAAACACTAATTGACTTTACTCAATCACATAAAGAACCAATCAGATCGGGTAAACATCTGGCAAAAATCATGGGAGGCAAGGCTCAAAGAATCAGGGATAATGTCCGCCATTTTCTGGCGGTATCGAAATCGGAAAAAAACATCGAGCTAATTAAAATTTACAAAACAATTAAGCGACTCTTAGTTCATGACCTTACCGAAGAAACATTTGCCGATTTATACGCCCAAACCTTGGTCTATGGACTATTCGTGGCCCGCTTCCATGATAAAACACCATCCGATTTCAGCCGAAGAGAAGCAATATATCTCATCCCTCAATCCAACCCCTTGCTCCGGCATTTTTTTAACCATATCGTTGGCCCCGACTTTGACAAAAGACTTGAGTACATCGTTGACGAACTTTGTGAAGTTTTCACTCATGCCGACGTTGAAAAACTGATGAAAGACTATTACCAAAAAGATCTCTGGAACAACGAACAAAAAGGACCAGATCCGGTTATCCATTTCTACGAAGATTTTTTGAAAGAATACGATCCGGAATTACGCAAAAAGATGGGGGCGTACTATACTCCGCTTCCTGTCGTAACATTCATCATCCAATCGGTGGATTACCTTTTAAAAAAGGAATTCGTATTGACCGAAGGACTGGCTGACACTACCAGAACAGTAGGCGGTTTACACAAAGTCCAAATTCTTGATCCGGCAGTTGGAACTGGCACCTTTATCAGTGCTGTAATTGACAAAATTTACAAAAAGTTTAAGGACCAGGAGGGAAGATGGCCTACCTATGTCCAAAACGATTTGTTACCGAGAATACACGGTTTCGAGCTAATGATGGCCCCCTATACCATCGCCCACTTAAAAATCAGCATGACCTTAAAAGAAAAAGGATTTAAATACTTTAACAAAAAGCGCCTGGAAATTTACCTAACTAACTCGCTGGAAGAAACAGTTAAGCAAGAAGATTTATTTTCCACCTTTGGTTTGGCCGGAAGTATTGCCGAAGAATCAAAAGAAGCAACTATCATTAAAAATAAAACACCAATTATGGTAGTGATCGGCAATCCACCATACAGTGTTAGTTCCTCAAACAAGGGCGAGTGGATAACTAACCTAACAAAAGTCTACAAAGAAAACTTAAACGAAAAAAATATCCAACCTCTATCCGACGATTACATCAAATTTATTCGTTTTGCCGAACATTTTATAGAGAAAAACAAAACTGGTATCGTGGCAATGATCACCAACAACTCATTTCTAGACGGCATTATTCATCGTCAAATGAGAAAACACCTACTTGAAACATTCGATGATATTTATATTCTCGACCTGCACGGCAATTCCAAGAAAAAGGAAACTACACCGGACGGAAACAAAGATGAAAATATTTTTAACATTCAGCAGGGAGTTTCAATAAACGTCTTTGTCCGTAAAAAAATTAAAAAAACTGATCTCGGCGCGATTTACCACACTGATCTTTTCGGCAAACGGCAAACAAAATTTGAAACCCTCAAGAAAGGTAATTTAAAAACTATTAAGTGGCAAAAACTTGATTCCCCAAAACCATACTATTTCTTTGTGCCAAAAGATTTCAAATTGGAAAAACAATATAAAAAAGGGTTTAAAATAAAAGATTTATTTATAGAAAAAACTGTTGGCTGTGTAACTTCTAAAGACTTAGTTTTTCTTGCAGATAACGATAAGGTTTTAGAAAAACAGATAACAAAGGTTTACCCAAACACTATATATGAAAAGAAAAGCGTCAGGAATTATCTTTATAGACCTTTCGACTTAAAAAAAATATACTACGATCCTAATTTACTAGGAAGATCAAGAAAAAATGTGTTAAGCAATTTTTACAATAAAAATTTCGGTTTGATTGTGTCTAAACAATTCGGAAGTCACAAACATTTTATAGTTTTTATAACTAAAGATATTAACGACAAAAGTTCTCAACCTTTTGCTCCATATTACAACCACCCCCTTTATTTATATTTAGAAGATGGAACAAAAATCCCAAATCTCAAACAAGAAATCGTTGACGAGATAGAAAAAAATGTTGGCAAAACAACCCCAGAAAATGTTTTTGATTATATTTACGCTGTTTTGCACTCCCCAAATTATCGAAAAAAATACAAAGAGTTCTTAAAAATCGATTTTCCTCGAGTTCCATATCCAAAAGATAAAATAACTTTTAAAAAATTAGTTAAACTGGGGAGGGAACTTCGCTCGCTCCATCTTT
>JBDRHU010000074.1:0-3351 GCA_043816565.1 Patescibacteria group bacterium | reverse complement strand
TGCTTGACACTGACAAGAAGTCTCACCCGGGCATTCGGGATTGCGACAAACCTTCATCAGAGCTGTTCCTGACGGAATCGGAACCTGTCTACCAGGATTAATCGTTGGCAATTTTGAGGGCAAACAACAAGACATTGATCTGCCCAAAACATCTTTGCCGTTAAAACCACAACTAGAATCAAAACTATCACCTTCCTGCTGATCGTCCCCTTGGCAACCGAAAGAACTACAATAGCCACCAGAAGAAACGCAAGCGTTCCCAATCGGCTCATCATCAGCCGGCATGACATCTTGTTCTCCTAAAACATTTGGCGAAATCCCGGTGCGAGTCGGTAAAAGTCTGGGTCTAGCCGATACCGACAAACACTTCAACCCTCTTTGACAATCACTATCAACTTGGCAGTACTGACCACACAAGGCACCTGGTAACTGTGGCAAGGTCAGCTCAATTGACAAGGTCTCGGCACAGCTGATCACATCTTTTGTCTGACCACCTGAAGCAGACCAAATAGCCGAATCTGCATTGTCACCGGAATCCTCACTATTCCCTTGCTGACAAACGAAACTCAATTTTGTCTTGCCTGTTTTTTTGATCCCAAAAACGATGGTTGCTAAAATTCCAGTGCCAGACTTGGCCTGATCAACCCATCGAGAGTAATTATAGATCGTCAACTTACCCAAACTAACATTGTAGTCAAAAGTATCAAAGAAAGCACCCTCGATCACACTCCGAACCTCAACCATTGAAGGATCAAAATTAATAATCGCATCAGCTGCTATTGCTGGCACCCCAGTATCAATCATCAGCCGAGCCTTAAAATAATCAAGCTCAGGATCAACCTGAGCGTCCAAAACCAGCCTGGGCTCGGCAAAAGTTGCCCCTTTTCTGACTTCCTGAACTTTTCTTAACAAAAGCAGACCAGCAATTAAACCAAGGGGTAAAAGCAGTAGTGGCAAAACTCTAATTATCCTTTTCATTATCCAGTCGCGACCTTTTGTCGCTCTTGGTTCATTCTGAATCAAGCTGGAATGCTTGTCAACACTCGAGGTCAGTTTTTAATCACTCCCAAAAACTGTCACGCCAAATGGCAAAATCTATCATCGTCACCTGACCATCGCAGTTAAAGTCTGCCTGGTGTTTTTGGTCTGATGGATTAAAAAAGTCATTCCGCCAAATGGCAAAATCGGCCATGGCTACCTGACCATCACAGTCGGCATCCCCAAGTTTTTTACTGTCCAACTGATTAATCATTTTGTCGCATAACTCACAGTCAGAAACCGGAGTCTCTGTCGGGACTAACGTATTAGTTGGGATAACAGGAATGGACGGAATGGGAGTATTGGTCGGAGTTGGTATCCTTGTCGGGCTAATGGACGGAATGGGAGTAGTACTGGGCCAGGAAATATCAGCCCTGTTGCACTCCCAAGCCGGCATCAAACCCCCCGTCGACTGGAAAGTATCAATCAGCTGTCCCAGATTTTGTGATTGATCTGGTAAGCGCTCATCATGTCGATAGGGAAAAATCATCGCCCTACTTTCAAGATAGTAACCTGCTTCTGGCTCGAAAGTAACCTTGTTTTGGACTACCGATAAGTTGGGTTTGTCTAGCAAATGATCCATTTGGAACTCTCTTGGTGGACAAGCCCCTTTGTATGGCTTGCTGTAAAAGGCCAAGGTCAAAAAGTTGTCCCCGGTAGGAGTAGAGGCCGTCACCCAACGACCATCCCGATTATCATCGACAGGGGAACTTCGAGAAGTGTTTGGCAGAGCGGTTTCGGTTTTGGTCTGACCGTTTTCCTGAAACGTGAACCTGGTCAATTTGTTTAAAAAAGCAATTGGTAATTGCTGAAAAGAGCGACCATACTTTTCCTCTCCTGTTTTCCAAAGTTGGTAGTCAACCGCTAGATAATCGTCATAAAAACTATAAGTAATGTAGCCGTAAAGATCATCATAGGACTGATAGTCTTGAGCAGTAAGATTGTCGGGATAAAAAAAGCTTGGGTCTTGCCCAGTTAACGGCGAATAAAAGTGGGAATATCGCTGTATAATGGGGAGAAATGAGAGTTCACAAACGTCGACGAATTTCCAGACAAAAATACACCACCCTTTTTAATAGTTTTGTGGCCGATATTCCGGCTTCCAAAGCGGCTGAAATTGTTAGTGTCAATCGCAAAACGGCTGATAGATACTATTTTGTTTTTAGAAAGGCTGTTGTCATTGACGCTATTCGGGAACGTTACCAAGCTAACCTAGAAAACGGGGTTGAAGTTGATGAAAGCTACTTTGGCCCCAAGAGAGTACGAGGCAAACGAGGCCGAGGAGCGGGAAGAAAAATCATCGTTCTTGGACTTTTGAAACGGCAAGGCGGTGTTTACGCCCAGATAATCCAATCGACCGAGAAAACTGAAGTTATGCCGATCATTAGGAAGGTGGTCGCTTCCGGTTCGGATATTTACTCTGACGGCTGGAGAAGTTACGATGCCCTGGCTGTTTACGGCTACAATCACAAAAAAGTCAAACATAGCGAAAATGAGTTTGCTCGAGAAGATGGAACTCACATAAACGGGGTCGAATCATACTGGTCCTGGGTGAAAAGAAGACTGGCTCAGTTTAATGGTATTTCCAAAGATCAATTTGCCAAACATATGTTAGAATCAGAGTGGAGATTCAATCACAGAGACAAACTCTCTGTTGACTTGAAAAGATTGCTTAGAAAATTAAGTTAACTGGGCAAGACCCAACGTTTTTTAAGGGTTGTGCATATTACACTTTTATTGCTTGGTCTGCCCATTATTTTGGTAGTTTGGATTGGTAACTCTCCGTCTGTTTATTACACCTATTCTTATGAAGTGATGTGTGACAACGGAAAAGTTTTTGATCCAACGTCAAAACCGATAGAGAAGTATTTTAATTATCGAAAAGGGCCATTAACCTTTCAAGAGAAAGGAATAAAGGCGGAGTGTGAATATGGAAATTCGTGGCGGATAGTAGAAGCCTCCAAGATCCCCAATAACTATAAGTTGAATGTTAAAGAAGACGCCCATATTGTAAGTACTAGGTTGGACCAAATAGTGGTTACGATGATTGCGGTTGCCCTTTATTACTGCGTTATTGAAATTTTACGGAGAACCTTACGCTATATTTTTCTGGGAAAAAAGTTTTTTGAAAGATAAATGGACTTGGTTTTCCCACTGACTTAAACTCTGACTGTAAGCTATATCACCCGTAGATAGACACTTGTCATCCAGAGGCACGCCTGGTTGTATTTATCACTTCCGCTCTCATATTTTCGTTGTTGCATTGGGACCGAAATAAACTAAGACATGCGAAAAAATGAAATAGTTGGTGAT
>JBDRHU010000073.1:0-2350 GCA_043816565.1 Patescibacteria group bacterium | reverse complement strand
AAGAGGAGTTTTAGAAAAATCAAGATGGCGATTGAACTCTGGCAAATCGGTGAAAGGAAGACAGATAATAACCTTAAGGTTAGGGGAGATAACAGGAGCAAGTTTGTCAAATTCCTTTAACCAAATTAGTGACTGGGTGTTGTTAGAGTAGCTTTTCCAATTGGCTATTAAGTAAGTCATAACAATGATTATATCAACACTCCATCCTCTCATTCTCCAGCCATCTTAACAAAGGTCTCACCTCCTGACTTTCCCAAAAAAACAATAAAACAACAAAATCAAAAGTAGAAACATTGAAGTATCAAGCTAAATCGAGGGTTAAGGTGTCAAAAATAGGTGTCCTTTTTGCATTTTTAGATATACTTGTAACATGTATATCCGTAAAAGAAAGAATAAATCAGGAACAATATCAGTACAGATTATCCAGAAAAAACATGGAAAATA
Organism: Patescibacteria group bacterium; assembly: GCA_043816565.1. Lineage (GTDB taxonomy): Bacteria > Patescibacteriota > Microgenomatia > UBA12405 > JAHJSD01 > JBDRHU01. The sequence goes on along the minus strand of JBDRHU010000073.1, from coordinate 1,906 downwards.
TAAAGTTCTAAAACATATTGGCACCGCCAAAACTAAGACTGAACTCGACTACCTTTTCAGCCATGCCAAAGATGTCAAACAGCAACTAAATCCACAACTAAGTTTTGACACCATCTACCAAAAATCAAAACAGCAAGAACTGCATCAGTTCTTGTCTAGGTTCCATACCCCATCATTTTACAAAGTAGGATTTTTCGAAATATTTGGAGCAATCTATGATGAGTTTCAAATATCAAAAGCAATCCCCGACCCTTTTTACAAAGATCTAGTAATTGCCAGGATAGCCAAACCAACCAGCAAACTATCAACAATCAAATGGCTAAATACATACCATCCACATTTGCAAAAGAGCCTTGCTAAAAACAGCATATATCGTTTTTTAGACAGCCTAACAACAGATAAGCAAAAGGCATTAACCAACCACATTTATGGTTTTGTGCGTGACTATCTTGAAGACGAAATCAATGTTTTGTTTTTTGATGCCACCACCATTCACTTTGAGGCTTTCAAAGAAGATAGCTTAAGAAAGACAGGCTACAGCAAAGTGGGCAAACACAATCAACCACAAATAGTTGTAGGTTTGATGGTTACCAGAGAAGGCTTGCCTGTAGGATACGAAGTGTTTCCAGGAAATACTTTTGATGGACATACCATCAGGGCAGCTCTCAAGAAGGTTTCCAGGAACTACAACGTCAAACGAGTCATATTTGTGGCAGACGCCTCAATGCTCTCAAGAGACAATGTTCAACTTCTTGTTGATGAAGGTTTTGAGTTCATCATGGCGGCCAGTATCAAGAGTATGAATACTCAGATTAAAACAAAGGTTTTAGATAGCCATAACTACACAGATAATATTTTTGAAATCAAAAAATATGGGGAGTTCAAGTATCGGCTAATTGTGTCTTACTCGCAAAAGCGAGCTAAAAAGGATAAGTTTGAAAGAGATAAAAAAGTTGCAAAACTTCGCCAGAAATTACAGAAACAAAAAAGGCTAACCAAATCTGAGCTTGGCTCATTGAGTCCAAAGAAATACATGAAGATTGTTGGGGAAGCAACAGTTTCTGTGGATGAGGATGCAGTTAAAAAAGACAGGCGGTGGGATGGTTTAAAGGGATATGCAACTAATGTAGAAGATTTGGATTGTGCTGAGGTAATTAAGAAATATCAGGAGTTGTGGCAGGTTGAAAAGGCTTTTCGAGTAGCTAAAACAGATTTGAATATCAGACCTGTTTATCATTTTAAGAGGAAGCGTATTCGGGCGCATATTTTATTGGTGTTTACAGCCTTGACTGTAACTAGGTTTTTGACATCAAAATTTAAAAATCAACACATTGGTATAGAGAGGATAGTTGAGAATTTAGACAGTGTTGTTGAGTTCCCTCTCGTTGATGCAAAGCTAGGTGTTTCAGTGTTGGTTAGACCAGCAATCAGTAAGTTTAATAGAAACCTGTATGAAACTTTAGGCTTACCAGTCAAAGAAGGAGTTTATCCACAATTTAAGTCCATGCTGTAAAAAGGTGTCCTTTTGGGAAAGTCAGGAAACAGGCGATAACGGCGGCGGGGATGGGGTGTATGGCGGCGTTGGATGTGGAGAAGTTTTTAACTAGTTGACAAGCTTTTTGGTTAGGATTTGACGAACGGTAACGGGATCGGCCTGACCTTTACTTAAGGCAATTACTTTGCCAATGAGGGGGCCAATAGCGTTTGGGTTGGTTTCACAAGCAGTGACATTTTCTGGGTTCTCTTCAATTATTTTATTAACAAGGAAGTCTAAGTCCTTAATGATTGTGATACCGGTCTTGGTTTGTTTTAGGTAGCTATCTTTAATTAATTGAAGTGAAGAGTTGGGGTTAAGCTTGCCGTTTACAAACAAACTGGCTAATTTATTGGGGATTATTTTTTTGTC
>JBDRHU010000072.1:0-2441 GCA_043816565.1 Patescibacteria group bacterium | reverse complement strand
GCCAGGTTTTGTTAGAGAAATTCCGGCCTGGCCAGAGACCGGACCAGCTCAAAAAAAGGACATTGGCGTTAAGAAAGCCAAAGGAAATATTGTTGCCTTCTTAGACGACGATTCATATCCGAGTGAGGGTTGGTTGAAATCAGCTGTTGATTACTTTAAAGATAATCAGATCGGTGCTGTTTGTGGTCCTGGCTTGACTCCACCACATGACAATTGGAGGAAACAAGTTTCCGGTTGGATGTGGGCTTCTCCCTTGGGTTCAGGAGGGGCAGGAACCTATCGCTGTTGGCCGGACAGGAAACGCGAGGTTGACGACTACCCGACTTTTAATTTGATTGTCAGGAAAACAGATTTTGAGAATACTGGTGGTTTTGACTCTCGGTTTTGGCCAGGAGAAGATACCAAATTTTGTCATGACCTGGTTTATAAACTTGGCAAAAAGATTATCTATGATCCTAAGGTGTTGGTATATCATCACCGGCGGGACATTTTAGGTCCTCATTTAAGACAGCTAGGCAGATATGGCTTGCACCGAGGCTTTTTTGCCAAAATTCTACCCAAAACATCAAGACGACCTGGCTATTTCTTGCCTTTAATTTTCTCTTTAGGTTTGTTGTTGGGTCCGTTAAGCCTATTTATTTCTAGGGGATTGTTTGCTTTTTATCTTTTGGCTTTATTGCTTTATTCCGGGCTTTTGCTTGGCAATAGTTTTTGGGTTTGGATTAAAAGCAAAAGCCTGTCAATTGCTTTGGCGCTGATTCCGACCATTTTTATTAGCCATTTTTACTATGGTCTAATGTTTTTGATGGGATTAGGCAAAAAGGGACTAGAAAGCAAGTATAAAAAAGAACTGGGAGAAGTAATTACGTGAAAAAAGGGATTTTTGTTTTGGAAAAATTGAACCTCAAAAAAGCCAAACAGGTTTTGAATTTGGGGTGCAATACCGTTTTTGTCGGTCACCAAAACCTAGATCGGAATTCTGTTGATTTTCTTAAAAAGGCCGGTGTTGAGATTAATGTTGAATTTGGTGTTTTTGCCGGTCAAGAATGGTGGCAAAAGTATCCCGATAGTCGACCAGTTGATATGAATGGCAAATTAATGGATCCGATTCATTGGTATGCCGGGGTTTGTCCCAACCACCCCGGTGTTGTTAAAGACAAACTAGGCTCAATTAAGAAGGTCTTGTTGGACTATTCCATTGACGGTTTATGGCTTGATTTTATTCGCTATCCTTGTCACTGGGAAGACGTCAGAGATTCGGGAATAATCGAGTACTGTTTTTGCCAAAATTGCCTAAAAAAGTTTGGTAAAAATCCAGCCGGACCCAATTGGATCAACTGGAAGTGTCAGCAAATTACCAATTTTCTCAAGCAGACAAAAAAGCTGCTTTCGAAAAAAACTAAGTTGGGGATTTTTACGGTTCCTTGGAGAAGTTCAGATTTTAATAATGCAATTACTCGGGTTATCGGGCAAGACTTACCGGCTTTGGCAAAACATGTTGATACTTTTAGTCCGATGACTTATCACCAAATGGTTAGTCGGTCAATCGATTGGATTGCCGAGATTGTCAACTACACCGACAAAGAAACCAAAAAACTAGTTTTGCCCTTGGTTCAGACCGAGGACAAGCCCAACAGGCTTTCAGCCGAGGAATTTAAGTTTTCAATTGAACAAGCGATCAAGACTCCATCCGAAGGAGTGATTGTTTTCTTTTTAGAAGATCTGTTAAAAGATCCAAAAAAGACGACTGTTGTTAAAAGTGTGTTCAGATGAATATTCTTGGCCATCCGTTTGTGGCTTGCACGGTTTTGAAAAAAGTTAATTGGCAAATTGTTGCTGGGTCCATTTTGCCGGATATTGTTCCATTTGTTCCTCAATCGGTCTTTTCCTTTGAGGAGATTCACGAGAACCCGGAAAGGTTTTTGTTTTTTCTAGAAAAGAATTATCCATCTGAAAAAGATTTAGCTTTGGGAATGATGACCCACTCGGTCAAGTTCGGAGCCGATAGATTTAGCCCGATGATTGAAAAACGACTGTTGGGGACCGATTTAAAAGCCAGAAAACAATTAGCCAACAAAATTGTTGATTGTTCCGGGGTAAGTTTAGAGATGGCCCAAACGGCGCGTATTCACAATTATCTTTGGGCAGGATTTGATGTCTACTTATTAAAACAAAAAAGCGACCTGGTGGAAGAAATTCGTTCGGTTTGTCAGGAAATTGATCAGGATAGAACTACAGACTTGTTAGCCGAATGGGCAAAAAAGGATCGGTTTAGGGTCCGAAAAATAGTTGCCGTTCTTTTTGATTTTTTAAAATTTGACCCTTTTGCCTCTGTCTCATGTTTAGTTTCGGGTTACAAAAGTTTTTTTGCCGGCTTGCCCGAAAAAGACGCTTTGATCCAAGGCAAAACAGAGAGGCTGTTTGAAGAAATCTATCAAGAA
>JBDRHU010000071.1:0-6942 GCA_043816565.1 Patescibacteria group bacterium | reverse complement strand
GGGTAATTATTGCCCTCTTTTTAGTCATCAAAACTCTAATTGCCCTAATCAAAACCTATGTTTATATAATCCTGGCAATTATCCTCGCCCCCTTACAAATTATGCTTGGAGTCCTGCCGAGTATTCCCTTTGGGGGAGTTTGGCCGTGGATTAAAAATCTGTTTGCCAACATTGTTGTTTTCCCCGCCGTTGCCGTTGTTTTGGTAATCAGTAGCTCAATTATCATGCACTCCAACGATGTTCTGGCAACCATGTGGTATCCACCGCTGATTGCTCCATCTCCGGATATCCCAATTCTCTCTGATTTGTTCTCCATCCCTGTTGGTATGATGTTAAAGAGTATAATCGGATTGGGGATATTGTTATTACTGCCCAATATTCCCGATATGGTTAGAAGTTTCTTGGGGGTGAAAGATACCGGAATGGGCAAAATGCTTGGGGCCGGATTCGGGCCGGTTAAAAGCCTAGCTAAAATTCCTGCAATGATGGCTGTCGATCAAAGCGTTGGTGCGGTCGCTCAAAGAAGGCCAGCACTGTTTGGAGCTCCGGGTGCCCCGGGAGCAGGACCTGGTGGAGGTCGTTACCGTGGAACTCTTGAGAGCCTTCAAAAGAGGGTCCAGTCTTTAATTTCGGGCTAATTTATTTAGCGGTTTGCAAATACTCCGAGTCTCTAAACTTATATTTCGAGTCTTTGCACTCGGAGATGACCCACTTCGCCAAGCTACAACGAGACGAGAGTGAATAAAAACAAAACTAACTTTAAAAATAAAAAATACCCCAAATCTCCCCGCCTGCACTGCTACGCAAAGCATTGCAGGCGGGCGTGCCTGGGAAAGCTTTATTTCGCATAGGCCGAATTAGTGAAAAGAAAGAGCGGGAATTGTTCTGGCAACTTTTGTAGCATTGCCATCAGAAACATTTGGTATTGCTAACGCTTCTAAAACTTGAATTGCCTGCTCCAGTGTAAAAAATTCTGCTCGAATTGCGTTTCCAACTATTTCAAATACATTTTGCCTCCCTGAACTCCGACTATCTGCCGGATGGCCAGTGTCAAGCCATTGTCCTGGATCAGTATATATAAAATATCTGGGGGCAAGAACAGTCCGAATATACTCTTTCCTTCCGGCACCAAGTATCTCTGCTTCCGCAAATTGCTTTTCTTCGAGTCCTTTCTCGGATCCCTCCTTGAGTTTTTCTCTCCTTAGCCTTTCCAAACCAAGACTTTGGAGCATTGGAAATATGTACTTTTCGTAACCAACCTTTCCCGGCCCAGGCAAAGGCCAGCAAAGAACATTCCCGCCAACCAGTGGAATGAGTGGATCGCCAGCCTCGGTAAAACCACCAATTCTACAATCCTTTAAATTTCCCCGATGTGGGTACAATTGATTTATTCCAAACCAAACCCTGTCTTCTCCCTCTATTCCCGCCTTGCTCCAAACCCTTGTTTTTCCTTCCCAAAAGTCAGGCTCTGTCATTTCTCTCAGTAGCGCTCGTCCCGTTATGTGTCCCGCCACCTCATAAAGACGGCTAAGTAACAAAAGGTACCCCCCAAAACTGCCAGTAGGCACTTCATCTACATCGTGCGTCTCTGGAACATCAGTAGCCGCCCAAACGGTTCTCAAAAACCTCGGTGATCCAAGCGATAGGAATCTCCCGTTTTCATCCCGACTCCACCAAAGATTCCACAAAGTGTCTTTTTTCCCGTCAGGAAGCTTAACTTTAGAGTAATCTAAAAAACTTTTCGCCTCAAAATCGGCTTGTCCTCGCATAAGCGGATAACCACCGTGACTCACGTACCCTGTCTCGTATTTATTTCCATCAGCATCATAGCCCAACTCAACCTCGATCGCCGTTTTCAAGTGCAATGCCTTCTTTGATATGGTGGCCATTATTGGCGGGCCACCGATAACATATGTCTTGTACCCAGGAGTTCCGGGCTTCTTGTCGTCATCAATTCTAGTGCAAACGGAATATTTGTCTATCAGTTTCCAAACCAGGGCAAGCTTCCAAGCACGCCAAACTAAATCCATTCTCCCACCAGTAACACCCAACATGTGATCCATCCACCGTTTAAATATCTGTGTTCCGGGTACGGTTTTCCCATCCACTTTCTGAGTAGCAAAACCCATTGCGTAAACTTCTCGAGGAATCCCCTCGACTGAACTCAAACCAAGCGACTGTAGCTCATCCGGTGACATTGCCACTCTGACCATCTCACGTAAAACTTCATCCAATCCCTGTCCGTCTGGCCCTTCAAATAAACTTATCCAATGTCCCTTGTCAGGGGCAACAGCCGGTCTTCTGGTGGCGACATCAACCCCATCACTCCCCAATTTAGCTGCCCCCCCAGGGTTAGCCACTGTATTTTGGCGATTTATAAAAGCCTGATCTACAATTTCAACGGCTTCCTTTTTATTTTCAAAAGCTGTAAGATCAGAAACCGCCCTTTTTTCTTCGTCGGTTAAAGCGCGTTTTTCCATCCTGGCCCGTCTTTTTATAGCCCGTACACCGCCCTCTAGCGCCACTCTTATTTCCTGCTCTACGTAATAGGTAGGTGCTCTTTTAACTCCGCCCTCAACTGTCGTGAAAAGATTCATCAAATAAACAAGTGTTCTGGGATCGCTCGTATCATAACCATCGATACCCAAAACAAGCCCCTCATTGTAAGCCCAGGCCTCGGCTAAAGCCATAGAAACTCTTTCTGGATCTTTCTTGGCTAAAGCCTCCCTAATCTCTTCCTGAATATCCCTTTCAGCCATTGGATAAAAAGCCGGAGGCATGCCGCTCTCGAGAGGTGTCACTGGTTGTCCTTCGGGTGTCATATTATCCAAATTCTATCACCTCTCTTTTCAAATTGCCAATAGATTAGAAGTTAGAAGATAAGCAAAGCTTGAGTTTTCAACTAAAGCAAAGCTTGAGTTTTCAACTAAATAGATAGTAGATAAAAGATATTAGTTAGAAATTAGAAATTAGGATTTAGAAATTAATAGGGTTGTCATTCTGATTCCTGCGAAGCAGGGTGAAGAATCTAGCGAGTGAAACGAGCGTAATATTGACGCTAACGCTAGATCCTTCGTCGCTTCGCTCCTCAGGATGACGGTAAAACAGAGATTGCTTCTCCGCCAGTCGGCGGATTCACTTTGACACCATCCGAAGAGGGCAACCTATTATCTAGTATCTAGTAACTAGTAACTAATAGCTAATAGCTAATAGCTAATAAATTTGGTATTATTCTGCCGTGGAAAGCAAAACTGCCAGACGAACTCTTTTTTTTGTTGTCGCTCTTTTTGCTGGTATTGGCTTAGTTGCTTACCTGGTTTCGTTCCTAATTCGAGGCTATCGGCCCCAACCTGGCGGTGGCATTAGTCTTCAGGCGACTGGCTTACTGGCAGCCGACTCTAAACCTGAAGGAGCCTCTGTTTACCTGGACGACAAGTTAATTACCGCTACTAACGACAGTCTGAATCTGCCTCCCGGAGAATACCAAGTTAGGATTGAAAAAGACGGTTTCTTGCCCTGGCAGAAAGAACTTAAAATCAAAAAAGAAGTGGTCATTCAGACCAACACTGTTTTGTTCAAATCAGCTCCTGACTTGAAACCCCTGACCAACACCGGTGCTATTAATCCAGTTTTGTCTCCTGAAGGCAGTCGCATTGTCTATGCTGTTAACACCGCTTCAGCCAGAAAAAACAATGGCATCTGGGTTTTGGATCTATCCTCTGGTTTACCTTTAAGCCGAGCCAATGTCAGACAATTAACTGATTTGCCAATCGGTGACAACGAAACTACCTTTGAATGGAGTCCAGACGGTAAACAAATCTTGATTACTCTTGGCAAACAGGGCAACTACCTAGTCTCAATTGACCAGTTTATTGACTCCGATCAATTGGCTGACGTTAGCCTGCAGTTAAAAACTATTTTAACCGGTTGGGAAGAAGAAAGAGAGATGGATCTGGTAACGAAATTGGCCAAACTACCCGAACAGATGGAAGCCATTGCCAGCCAATCGGCTGACTTGATCCAGTTTTCTTCTGATGGCGAAAAAATGGTCTACCTAGCTACCGATTCAGTCGCTATTCCAGAGGACCTGATCCCCCATCCCCCTGCTAGATCAACCCAAGTGGAGGATCGCAATCTCAAACCAGGCAATATCTATTGTTTTGACAGCAAAGAAGACACCAACTTTTTGTTAGGATCAGCCGATCAAATGAAAAACATTCGCTGGCTGACAGAAAGACACCTAGTTTACATCGATCAGGAGAAAAACGAAGTCAAGGTTTTGGAGGCTGACAACAGCAATCGGCTAAGTGTCTACTCGGGCCCATTTGACAATGGTTTTGTCTTTCCTTCTCCTTCTGGTAAAAGCCTGATAACACTAACTTCTCTCCATCCAGGCTCTAGTGGCAACCTCTACGAAGTAGTGATTAGGTAACCAAGTTTGTGGAGTCGAACTCCACAAAACAACGCTATTTCCGCTAGTCCACTATCGGAATTCGCGCTATTTCCGCTTGACAGCTACTGAATTTTGTGTTAACTTATTTTGCAATGACACTAATACCACGGGCACTAACACCAATCATTGTCGAAAAATTAAAATCGTCCAACAAGGGCATTATTGTCTATGGTGCCAGACAGATTGGTAAAACTACTCTTGTTAATGAGGTCGTTCAAAAGCTAGGCCTCAAAACATTAGTTATCAACGGCGATCAAAGTCAGTTTTTGGACATTCTGTCAAGTCGAAACTTGAATAAAATAAAATCTCTGGTCGGTGATTATCAATTAGTTTTTATTGACGAAGCCCAAAGAATTCCAGAAATCGGTATTGCCCTAAAAATAATTTTAGATAATCTTCCGTCTATTAAGGTTCTGGTAACTGGTTCGTCATCGCTGGACCTAGCTAGTAAAATAAGTGAGCCGTTAACCGGACGAGCTTGGACATATCGTCTGTACCCAATTTCTTTTTTGGAGCTGTCAGAAAACCAAAGTCGAGCAGAACTAGACACCTCTTTGGAAGAAAGGCTGGTCTTGGGTGCCTATCCAGAAATATTCTCAATGGCCGGAAGTTCCCAAAGAAGAGAATATCTGCAAAACTTAGCTGATGCCTATTTATACAGAGACCTTCTTGAGTTTGGCGAGATTAAAAACTCATCTAAAATCAGAGATCTATTAAAATTACTATCCTTTCAAATTGGTTCACTGGTGTCCTTAACTGAAATTGGAAGCCAATTAGGGATGGGAAAAGAAACCGTTAGCCGCTATATTGATTTACTAGAAAAATCAAACATTGTCTTCCGTTTGAAGGGCTTGAGTCGAAATTTACGCAAAGAGATTGTTAAAATGGACAAAGTCTACTTTTTTGACCTAGGAATTAGAAACATATTAATCGACAATTTGAAACCCTTGAAAGACCGCAATGACATTGGCCAGCTCTGGGAAAATTTCTTAATCGTTGAACGAATGAAACTGCTTGCTTACACCAGAAACTCCGGCTCAATCTATTTCTGGAGAACCTACACCGGAGCTGAATTGGATTATGTTGAAGAAAAAGCGGGAAGACTATCCGGTTTTGAGTTCAAACACGGAGATAAAAACGGGAAAGTACCGGCTAGTTGGGTTAAAACTTACCCCAAAGCCGAATATCAGTGTATCAACAGGACAAACTATTTAGATTTTGTTTTGCCAGAAACGCTCGCAAATTGTCTCCACTAAAGCACAAAATCAAAGTAGTTTTCTTGATTAATCACTTGAAAAGTTGAGTTTTCGTATGTTTTCAACCATAGTTTTGGCGGTTTTGACTTTTCAGCTTTCCACTTAAATTCATAGCCGTAAAGTTTCCCGCCATTTTCTTCAATTAAGTCAATTTCTTGCTGTTCATAAGTTCTCCAAAAATAGTAGTTTGTCGAAAACTCTGCGTAGTTATTCCTTTTTATCCTCTCAATCAAAAGAAAATTCTCCCATAACTGCCCAATATCATTTCTGTCGCTTATTTTATTAAAATTCGAGATTAGTGCATTTCTAACACCTAAATCATTAAAATAATATTTTGACATTTTTGAAACTTCTTTTCTCAAATTTCTTGAAAATCCCGACAATGGAAATATTACGAATGATTTCTCAAGCAGATCAAGATATTTCATGACAGTCTTATAATCAATTCCTACATTTTTTCCAATTTCTACGGTGGACACCTCGGAGCCTATCTGGAAGGCTAACAGTTTTAAGATGTTCAAAATTACCTTTGCATTTTTAATTCCCTCAAACTCAAGTACATCTTTTAAAAGATATGAATTCATAATCTGCTTAATAACTTTTTCTTTGCTTTTAAAATTTGAAGCTTTTATTACTTCGGGATAGGCCCCAAATATTAATGATTCTTCGATACTCTGACTCATTTCAGATATTGATCTACCCTCAAAAAGTTCGTTTTGTGATATTGGATATAGGTTTACTACATTTTTCCTTCCGGTGAGGGCTTCAGAAGTTTTCGATGCAAGATCAAAAGATGAAGAGCCCGTTGCAATAAAATATCTCTCGGGATACATATCAACCATCAGTTTCAAAGCGAGCCCAATGTTTTGAATCCTTTGTGCTTCGTCAATCACAAGCAGTTCGTAGTCTCCAACGAAGTTTTTGGTTGAATTTGTAGTACACCCAGATAGTTCTACCCCAAGTTGCAGATCGTCTCCGCAGTATCACGAAGATACAATTATGTCAAATTAGAGGAGCTCTCTCCTTCAATTCTGTTTTTACACAGCTATTGTCGGAATAGCGGGACTCGAACCCGTAACCTCTACGAAGTGGTGATTAGACAACAAAATCAAGATAGTTGCCTTGGTTAACTACTTGGAAAGTCGAGTTTTTGTATGTTTTCAACCATAGTTTTGGCGGTTTTGACTTTTCAGCTTTCCACTTAAATTCATAGCCGTAAAGTTTCCCGCCATT
>JBDRHU010000070.1:0-10225 GCA_043816565.1 Patescibacteria group bacterium | reverse complement strand
ATAGGCAAGACCGCTTGGGCCCTAAATGTTGCTCGGCATGTTGCTGTTGAGGAAAAACTACCGATTTGTGTTTTCTCGTTGGAAATGAGTCGAGAGGAACTGGTTGATCGCTTGTTGATCAGACAAGCCGATATTGATGCTTGGAAGATGAAAACTGGTCGCTTGGATGACAAAGATTTGTCTCGTTTGTCGGAGGCGATGGGGATTTTGGCAGAAGCCCCATTTTTCATTGATGACACTCCGGCTTTGTCAATCTTGGAGATGAGAACCAAGGCCAGAAGACTTCAAGTCGAGCATGGTTTGAAACTGATTGTTGTCGACTATCTTCAGCTGATGCGCTCCCATCGTCGCTGGGACAATCGGGTTCAGGAAGTTTCTGAAATTTCTCAAGGGCTCAAAAATTTAGCCAGAGAGCTAAAAGTACCGGTTTTGGCGTTGTCGCAATTGTCCAGGGCAGTTGAAGCCAGAGGGGGAGCTAGACCACGCTTGGCCGATTTGAGAGAGAGTGGTTGTTTGACGGCGGACACGAAACTAATGAGAGCGGATACTGGCGCCCTGGTTGAGATTAGTAAGTTAGTTGGGGAGAAGGATGTTCCACTTTTAGTTTTAGACGAATGGAAACTTAAACCGATCAAGGTTAAAAAAGTATTTCCGAGTGGTAAAAAGCAGACCTATCGTTTGGTTCTAAAAAGCGGTCGAGAAATAAAGGCTTCGGCCAACCATCCATTTTTGAGTCTCCAGGGTTGGTTAAGATTGGACCAGCTAAAAATCGGAGGAAGAATCGCTGTTCCTAGAGAAATGAAGGTTCAAGGAAAAAAGAAGGTTAGCGACGACCGGTTAATTGTTTTGGCTCACTTAATTGGTGACGGTTGCTATCTAAAAAGACAACCGTTACATTACACGAATTCTGATATGGGTCTGATAAAAATTTTGGAAAAGTCAGCCCAAAAAGAATTTAAAATTAAGCCAAGATTGGTCAAGCAGGAGAGCTGGTACCATCTTTATCTTGCTAGTGAAGAAAAATTGGCTCGGGGAAGGAGAAACCCAATTGTTAAATGGTTTGACGAAGAGTTGGGTATTTTTAATCAAAGATCGGGAGAAAAGGTATTACCAGAACTAGTTTTTAAGCTAAATCTGGATCAAATCTCCCTGTTTATTAAACACCTTTGGGCAACCGACGGTTGTGTGTTTGTTAACTCCAAGACAACCGGTCCCAAAGTCAGGCTTTACTACGCTTCCAAAAGCAGAACCTTAATTGATCAGCTTCAACACTTACTGTTAAGGTTGGGAATTATTACCAGGGTTGGGTTTTCAAAGAAGAAAGGTTACCAACCGACTTGGAGTCTTCATGTTCAGGGCAAAGAAAACCAAGAACTGTTTCTAAATAAAGTGGGGGTGATTGGCAAGAAGGCAAAAATAGTGGCAAAGGCGATAAAAGTACTTTCAAAAATAGAGGCAAATCCCAACAACGATGTTATTCCCAAAGAAGTTTGGTTGGAAATTGAAGAACAGAGAAAAAAGTTGGGTTGGACGACTAGAGAATTTCATCGAAAAATGAATTGGGCCTACAGTGGGACTCAAAGACATGGCAATGGTGTTGGTCGGAAAAGGTTAGCACAAATTGCCAAAATAATTGATTCTGAACGATTAGCTCAACTGGCCAAGTCGGATGTTTACTGGGACGAGATTAAGAAGATCGAGAAGTTGGGGATAGAGGAAGTTTTTGATATCGAAGTGCCGCGACATCACAATTTCGTTGCCAATGACATTATTGTTCACAACAGCATCGAACAAGATGCCGACGTCGTTGCTTTTCTTTACCGAGAAGATGAAGACAATCGCGAAGTGGTTACTTGCGAAGTTTCCAAGCACCGAAACGGGCCAGTCGACAGCTTCCAGATGTATTTCAACCCCAAGAGGATTAGTTTCTTTGGGGTAAAGAAGTAGTTAGTGAGTTTCAACAAAAAGATTGTTAGAATTAGCATTGTGGTGACCGAGAAAGGTAATGGCGATTTCTTGTTGCAGAAAACCACTTTGAATAGTGAGGCTTCTGTCCAGCGTTTAATGGGTAGACTTTCGGTTCCGCATGATCAACTTCCGCTTGATACTGAAATGTTTGTTCGGGAAATGGGCGAGCAATGTGCAACAGAACTAGTTGTTCGGCTTGTGAGTGAAGGAAAGACCGGGGGAATGTTTTTTGCTATGGCGGCAGCGTTGGTGAGGTTCAGTAGTTTGCCGCTGGAAACACAGGGTTGGTTTAGGGAAAAAGGAATATTCCTTTTGGATGAAGAAAACATTGTGGTTCACCTTAGGCATCGAAATGACGAGCGTGCTCGGGCGTGTCATGAGCTGGGATGCATTATTGGTGGCACACCGGATGATGTATACGATATTGATACTAGTCAGCAACCAAGCTGTGTTTCCAGAGACGGGTTTACCCCCCACGAGGTAGATGAAAAACACCCAAATGGATGTCTTGCAGAGGTTAATGTGTGGGGGGACCGTTTGAAGTTTACGGTTGCGGGGACATATGTTGCTGGCGGTGGCCCAAACGCAAGAGGAATTATTGTTCCTGCGGGGAAGTTGCCCGTAGTTTACATACACACAAAAAATTCTTTTGATCTTGGCTCCAAGAGAGGCGAAAGAAATTTTTACCTTAAACAGGGAGGAATGGATCGGATAGCGTGGTACAGCCTTATGGCGTTGGGAATGCATCTTGAAGGAAAAATCCCGGCAAAATAGAAAGGAATTTTTTTGTGCCGCGGGAGGGGGTCGAACCCACACGGTCTGTTAGGACCACCAGTTTTTGAGACTGGCCTGTCTGCCAATTCCAGCACCGCGGCTTTCGTATGTTAAATCAGTTCCGCCGTTGGCGGAATGTCTGCCTGCCCGCAATGTTACGCATAGCGTTGCAGGCGGGCCTCCACCTGGTTTTTAGTATTCGGCTTAATTGAACTATTCGTTCACGCCTCATACTGCAAACCTTGGCGGACAAGAATTCCAGCACCGCGGCTTCGAACTTAGTTTACCATAGCCTAGGCCAAAAATGGTATCATTGGGGACTGATGATACAACTGTCTTGGATTTTGGTGGCACCAATTTTAATTTATCTAGCCTTCAGCTGGTTTCGGGTCCTAAAAGAGGACCAAGCGATTGACGAAATTATTGTTTTTTCGCTTTCGTTTCTTTTCTTGACCGGCTTGGCTTTTTATCTAGGACTATTGCTCGGCTTGGCTTTACCATTGGTGATTATTGTTGGTTGGTTTTGGGTGATGATTTTTGCCCGACTGAGAAACTGGAATCCTTGGTTAATGTTGGAATCAATGGTTTTTTCGCTCTTAATTTGCCTACTACTTGAGAATTTAGTTTGGTTGTTGCTCGGTCGGTCGTTTGGGATTTGGTTTGTTTTGAGAGCTGGCGTTCCGGTTTTGATTTGGCTGGCCAATCTATATTTGGGGCGTTACCGACAGTTTCACTGGTATACTAGTGGCAAGGTTGGTTTTCTTTTTTTGGCCGACTTGATGCTTTTGTCAGTTTTGAGCTCAGGACTTGATTTTTACTTTTCAAACAGGATAGAATGGGCGAACGTGCTTTGGTTAGGGTTAACCCTGACCAGCTTGGTTTCGGTTGTTAGCTTGTCCGGAAGATTAAAATTATTTCGCAGAAACAAACTTGTTTACTAGGTAAAAAAGAAGGGAGATAACGCTTAATGGCAAATTTGTTCACTTTTCCTGCTAGAGTACTGGAGCCAGTTCGTTCTCTTTTAACGGCTGAGCTGAAGAAGTTGAAGTTAAGAAGAAAGCAAATTGACGAAGCCGATCCGTTTAAAGACGAATCTCGAATCAACGAGAATTCAGTTGAGTTTGATGTTGACGAACAGGTCGGTCATGCCCGATCAGAAGCGCTTAAAAGAGAGATTGACAAAAAGATAATCCAGGTTAGGAAAGCTTTGTCTCGGGTTAAAGTTGGCCGTTACGGGATTTGTGAAAAGTGTGGGCACTTTATTGACACCAAGAGATTAATGATCTACCCGGAAACGACCTACTGTGTTGACTGCACCCGAAAAGACGATTAATCAGGTCCAAATTGTTTACCAGGACGCTGATTTGTTAGTTTTAAACAAACCGGCTGGCTGGTTAACACTTAAAATCGATGGTCGAATTCAGCCGAGTTTGCAGGATTGGGTTGAAAGCCAATTACAGGTAAAAGTGGCTGGGCGAGGGGGGATTGTCCATCGGTTGGATAAAGAAACCAGTGGTTTGATTTTGGTCGCCAAGAGCCAGACTGTTTTTGACCAACTTCAGGATCAGTTTAAATCTAGAAAAGTATCAAAGAAATATTGGGCGTTAGTTAGGGGACGGGGGATTCCGTCCGAGGGCCAGATCCTGGCCCCGATTGGTCGTCTGCCCCAAAACAAGCTTCAATTTGGAGTTGTCCCCGGCGGGAAACCGGCCGATACCAGTTTTCGGGCAATAAAAGAATTGAGTATAGCAGGGGAGAACTATACCTTACTGGAAGTTGCCCCCAAAACCGGCAGGACCCACCAAATTAGAGTTCACTTAAAATACTTGGGATATCCGATTTTCGGTGATGCTTGGTACGGGGGAAAGAAAGAGAAAAACCGACCAATGTTTTTGCTTGCCAAGGCAATTGAGTTTAGGCACCCCCGAACTGGACAAATGATCAAGTTAGAGATAGATTTACCTCAGGACTTGAGTAAAATATTGGTTTAAAAGAAGCTATCTAAAATGCCAGTTAAAAAAAGAATTAGAAAACAAGAACGCCAGTCGAGAAGAAAGCTGTTAATTGTTTTATTGCTAGTCAGTTTTTTGTTTTTGCTGATTTTTGGGTTAGGTAAGCGATTGTTGTCTTGGGCAAGGCAATCTTCTTGGGATGGCAAGAGTCAGATAAACTTAGCTATCAGTCAGGAAGACAACGGTATTTTGCTTTTGGTTTTGACCCCAGGCAAGCAATCAGTTTTGCTTTTGTCTTTGCCGGCCAATCTTTTGGTTCAAAATTCTTCTTTGGGGACCTATCAGGCGGGCAAATTAGCGCTTCTGGCAGAGCAAGAGGGATCGGATAATATATTTGCTCAAAGTCTTGAGTATACGCTTAACATTCCAATAGACAAGATTGGAACAAAAAAGCAGATTCGGGTTTCCGAGACTGGAATTGATCGGTCGGTTTTAAAACAGTACTTTTTGAAACAGTTTTCTTTTGACAACTGGCGGATTTGGCGCTATTTGGGTAGTTCCGGTTTGACCTGGAAGACAGTTAGTCTAGCCGACTATGCTTTGCAAAAATCACTTCCTGACGGATCTTTGGCCTTGGAGCTAGATAGTCTTCGGTTGACTAGAGACTATTCTGATTTCCTGACAGACCCATTGATAAAAAATGAAGGGCTGACAATTAGCGTTTTTAACATTGGCTTCGAGTCGGGAACTGCCCAAAAGATCGCTGATTTGTTGACCAATTTTGGTGTCCGGGTGGTTGAAGTTAGTAGTCTTCAGACCGATGAATTAGAGCAAGCCGATTGTCTGTTGGTTTTGTCTGACAAAGAATCTCAGCGAACCTGGTTGGTTCGTCGATTAAGAAGAATTTTTGATTGCCAAACAGAGGTGGGAGAGGGGTCGGGGATGGGGGAAATAGAGATTTTGGTTAAAAGTGTTAGAATATAGCAAGTTCAAAACAAAATGTCATATTTCTTTCTATTTTTAAACTTGCTGAATAGCCGTTATTATTTATATAAAAATGCTGTTTTAAAACTAGCATTTTGAATTGAGGTGGCTATATAAACATGTCTGGACACTCAAAGTGGTCTAATATCAAAGACAGGAAAGGAGCTCAAGACAAGAAAAGAGGGGCTGTTTTTGGCCACTTGTCAAAGCTAATTACCATGGCAGTTAAGGAGGGTGGCTCTTCTGATCCGACCCAGAATCCTCGCTTGAGAACGATTATCGATCAGGCCCGGAGTGAGGATATGCCCAAAGATAATATTCAGCGGGCAATTGATAATGCTCAAAAAAGAGGGGACCTGGAAGAATTTATTGTTGAGGGCTATGGACCGGGAGGGGCAGCGGTTTTGGTCAAGGTAGCCACTGACAATCGTCAAAGAACGATTCAGGAGTTAAAAAGTGTTTTTCAAAGGGCCGGTGGATCGGTTGTTAAGCCAGGAGCGGCTTCATATCAGTTCAACGATGATTTGACGGTTAAAATCAAGATTAGTTTGGATGCGGACAACAAGAGTCGTTTAGATTCATTCGTTGCTGACTTGGATGAGCACGAGGACGTGGTTGGGGTCTTTGTTAACGCCTAACTATTGAGCCAATGAAGAAAAGAAGAATTTTTTTGTTATTAACAGTTTTTGTTGGAATCGCCTTCTTTGTTAGTCAGTTTTTGCCGTTTGAATTAAGGTATTGGGTCGGTTTGGGGCTGTCTTTACTGGTTGCTTCTGGGTTTTTAATTGCTTTCTGGGGACTGGTCAAAAAAAGACGCAATTTGGTTTGGGCGTTGATCCTGCCGGTAGCGATAAGCCTAAGTAGTTGCCTATTTTACTTTCTTTCTCCAGGAACCTGGATCTGGAGACTGATCCTAACCTCGTTTTTTGTGATTGTGTTTTACAGCTGTTTATTGGCAGAAAATGTCTTTCTGGTATCAATTGAACTCAAGGTCTTGCCACTTTATCGGGCCGCTTGGACGGTTGGATTTTTGACAATTTTATTGGTCTCTTTTTTCTTTTTCAATCTAATCTTGTCTTTCCGTCTTCCTTTTTGGGCAAATGGTTTAATTGTCCTGGGGACAGTCTTACCGTTGACTCTTCACTTCTTCTGGTCAACAGCAATTGCTTCTCACGCAGACTTCGATATTTTGCTTCATGGTTTGATATTTTCCGTAATGATCGCAGAAATTGCCACAATTATCTCATTTTGGCCAGTTGGGGTCGGCAAAGGCGCTTTGTACCTGACCAGCCTTTTTTATGTTTTCGGGGGACTGTTTCGGGCCGAGGCTGACAAAAAGCTTTTTAGAAGAACGGTTTGGGAGTTTGTTTGGGTAGGGATTGGTATCTTTTTAGCACTGTTTTTAGTGACCAGCTGGCGAGGAAACTAGTCGGCATGGTAAGCGGGGAACAGGGGAGTAGCCAGTGTGTTTTAAGGCCGATAATATATCCCATAACATAATAATCCTTTTGTGAAAGTTATAGGACTATTTTCACATTTAGCAGCCAGCAAAAAGGCATGCCAGTGTACCTAATATTGATAGTTTTCTGCATAAAATAGGCGAAAATAGAGCATTGTTCCTAGGAATGTGGAAAACCTACTAATTGCTTCGCGAACTAAACAACATAATTTCGGTTTAAATAGTTTTATTAACACCGACACAAAAGGACCTCTAAGGGGACTTTTAAAAAGGCTTGATTTTTGTCTCTTCTCTCGACAACCTTGTTAGATTTTTTGATATTTTGGTCCTTGGTCACCAGGGGAACTAAATGATAGTATGTCGCACAATATCTCTTTTACGACGCGGTAAATAGGAGAAGTGAAAAGAGCGGACAAATCGGCTTTTTCCGATCCTACTAAGAAATTTGTCAATACTGTGGAAAAGTATTCTGTTGTCTAAAAATGCCGATTTGTTCGGTATTTTCCCCATGATAAGATTTCGTCTGTTGACGCTCAAGGCCTCTTTCGGATTCCCCCAGGTGTTTTTGTTGTTTTTCGGGAGTTGATTGATCGGGTTTTGTCCCCTATTTGTTTGACGCCTAAAACAAGAGGTAATCAGGTAGCACTGACACCAGAAAAACGTCTTAGATGGGCGCTAATAAACAGGTCCTCCCATTGTCATTCTGAGCGTAGCGAAGAATCTAGCGTTAGCGTTAAAAACGCTCGTTTCACTCGCTAGATCCTTCACATTCGTAAAAACTCAAGTTTTACTTGTTCAGGATGACGCTGGGCTTGACCTGAATACAGAATGACGGGTGCTTTTTTGTTGTGGATAACCGATGATTTGTCCTGTCAAAAACCAAAACTGCAAAAGACGTCGTACAATCTTGACAAGGTAGGCCCGAGTGTAGTTAAATTAGCTATATGAGTCAAGTTACTCTTAACCAATTGATTGATCAGTTTTTAGATTACCTGGAAATTGAAAAAAACTGTTCTCCGTTGACGACCCGAAACTATCGACACTATTTACGTCGGTTTTCAACCTTTTTGAGAAAAAAACGGGGCTACTCCCCTACTCTCAAAGATTTAACCCAAGAGAATATTCGGAAGTTTCGCATAAAATTAGCCAGAGTTGAAACCAGAAACGGTCAGTTTCTTAAAAAAGTTACCCAAAGCTATCATGTGATTGCTATTCGGGCTTTTTTGCGATGGCTAGCCAAAAATGACTATGATACCGTTACTCCAGATAAGTTAGAACTGCCCAAAACCGAAAGCCGTTCGTTGAAGTTTCTAAGTACCGAACAGGCCGAACAGTTATTAAATCAACCGTCGGCTTCAAACATAAGCGGGTTAAGAGACAAGGCTATCTTGGAGTTGCTATTTTCAACCGGATTGAGAGTCAGCGAGCTGGTCAGGCTTAACCGGGATCAAATTAACTTAAAAACCCGAGAGTTGGGTGTTGTTGGCAAGGGAGGCAAGGCCAGATTGGTTTTTTTGTCCAAGCGATCAGTTTCCTGGCTGGGAAGATATGCCGCCGCCAGAGAAGATCACTACCGGCCGCTATTTATTAGATACTCCGGTAAAAAAGGAATTGACATGGATGATGAAGCAATGAGATTAAGTGCCAGATCAATTCAGAGAATGATTGAAAATACCGAAGGAAAGCCAAAATCACCGTTAAGGTTACTCCTCACGTCTTGAGACACTCGTTTGCCACTGATTTGCTCTTCCACGGAGCTGATTTAAGGTCAGTCCAAGAGTTGTTGGGCCACAAAAACATTGCTACTACCCAGATTTACACCCATGTCACCGACCAACGATTAAGAGAGACCCACGACAAGTTCCACAGTGGGAATCGGTAGATTCCAAGTTCACCTCGGAGGAATCAAATGTTTTGTTTTACTTTACTTCGATACCGTCCAAAGAGACCATTTCCTTGTCATCCTGAGGCAAAGCCGAAGGATCTAGCGAGTGAAACGAGCGTAATATTTACGCTAATACTAGATTCTTCGCCACCTACCTGTCGGCAGGCAGGTGCTCAGAATGACGGAGAAGGGAACCAGAATGACAAAGCTTGTTTGAAATCTTATCACCATACCGTTCGAGGAGAATAACTGTGGTTCCTCTCTCGTCATCCTGGGGAGCGAAGCGACGAAGGATCTCCTTTTGAATGGGGATTCTTCTCTCCGCAGTTTCGGGATCAGAATGACGGTGGCGAGGAGATGCTAAAAGTTTAATCTTCGCCGGTGACCTTTCTTCTAAATTCTGCACTTTGGGCAAAATAGTGTCCCATAACTTCTCGTAGAGTTGATTTGTCTGGTGCAGTGTCTAGATAGTCAAGTTCATTTTGCAAATGTTGTTGTAACTCTGTTATTGCCTCCCCATCTAGGTTAAAACGTTGGGCCAACTCTGGCAACATATCTATTTTCAATTTAATGTGCTCCCTCAGGTCGGTTATGACTGTATCGGGCGTGCGATACCTTACTATTTCCATGCCGTTGAGTATACTAAATAAATCCTAGAAAATAAAGTTATGTGGTACCGCCCGACCACAGTGGGAACAAGTAGAAAATTTACTTGTTGAGGAACGTATTTTGGTTAAGGATTTATGACAATTATCGTAGCGGACAGTGTTCAGGAACGATATTGGGGTAACAAGGCACGAAAGATTCGTTGCGTCGTATTTTATCCACGACAGTGTCCGAAAGTCGTTTAACTACTTCAATACGAATGTTTTCAGTGTCATCAGGTGGTACGCTTGACAGGTCGGGTCGTATTACTATCGCTATTCCCCAAAAGGTGGTAGATGGGTCATCAGGCCAACCATTTGGGGGGCAACCGGGGTGCATACATACTCGTATAATTCCAGCGTCGAGGGGAGGTTCCCCTTGGTAGGGGAAACCATTGCCGATAAACGGCACAGGGGTTCGAAACTCACACGAATCAAACACAACCTATATTGTAAGATAAGATACGAGCATTGTCAACAAAAATAACGGTTATTCACTCTTTTCCAGACAGGCCAATGCTGAGACATGATCTCCGGAGCCTTTTTTAAAGCGCATAAT
>JBDRHU010000069.1:0-2030 GCA_043816565.1 Patescibacteria group bacterium | reverse complement strand
CAACACTATCAAGATTTATCTTAACGGAGAGGAAATTATTACCCAGGCTGATAGCGAGGGCACTTTTGGGGTAGAAAAGTTGTCTTTGGATCCGGGCAGTAACGAAATTATTGCCTTAGCTTTAAACGAGTTTGATAATGAAAGCGAGGCCAGTGCTCCGCTGACAGTTGAGTTTGATAATCAGGTTCCAACCCTAGAGCTTGAATCCCCTAGCGATGGCATGACGGTTGAAGAAGCGACGGTTGAAGTCAAAGGAAAAACTGAGCTTGGAGCCAGGGTTTGGGTCAATGAGCGATTGGTAATTGTTGACCAAGGAGAGCAAGAAAGTAGTTTTTCAACCAGCATATCTTTAAAAGAAGGTGGCAATCAGATTACTGTCGTTGCCAAGGATAGTGCCGAGAACCAAACTAAGAAAGTAGTCACTGTCACATACCTTCCCTGAGTTGCCAAAGTTTGCCTCTGGCCAGAAAAGAATGGAAGCTCATCAGTAGACAGTAGATTAACCCTCTGGTACCATCAAGAGTTCCCCCATGCCAAACCAGATCTTTGATTAATTTGCCGATGGGATTAAGAAATATCTGCCAGTAATGGAAACTGGCCCCAGCTTCTTTCAATCCTTGGGCCTGAATGTCGGTGTAAAGATTGATTTTTTTCAAGGCCGAATTGAGATTGGTAAAAGAATGATGGATCAGTGGGTTGTTCAGGGTTTTTACATTTCCGGAGATCTGCCAGACCTCGTGAACTTTCCCCTGCCAGAGCCCAGCATCTTTTCGGGCCAATCTTAATAATTTAAATGGACCGAGAGTCCAGTCCCAAACAGGCTTGTCGGCACAGTGGATCGTCTTGCCTAAAAAATTTTCTCGACGGGGCAGGTAAAAACCAACCACTCCCTTCTCTCGAATACGTCGCACAATCTCTTGAGAAAGAGAGGGGGAGACGATCTCGTCGGCGTCAACAAACAAGACCCATTCGTTTTTGGCTCGTTCCAGTCCAAAATTACGCTGGGAAGCAAAGTCACCGGCTAGCTCCTTTTGGTGGACTTGTGCCCCACCCTCTTTGGCAAGAGAGACGGTTTGATCGGTAGAAAAGTCGTCAATGACAATTATTTCATCGCACCAGGACAACGACTCCAAGCAACGACGAATATTCCTTTCCTCATTCCTAGTTAAAACCACTGCTGAGATTTTCATTTGGTTATAAAAACAATTTCTTTTTTATTTTAACAATCAAATCGTCTACAAAAAACAAGACAATAAACATCTTGCCAAAAGTTTTATGGTGCTTAAGACAATAATACCTTTTAGAATTGTTCCAAGCTTTTTCATCGATTTTATACGGAGATTTTTTACTACTTCCTCCGCCATAATGTTTGCCCGTTGCGGATGGAACATAGAAATTGTTTAACCCTAAAGATTGGAGTCTTTTACACAAGTCTAGATCTTCTAGGTATAGAAAAAATTTTTCATCAAAACCACCAATTTTTCGAAAAGTCCCTTTTTTGATAAGCATGAAGCAACCAGAAACCGCACCAACTTTTTTGTTTTTTAATGGAGAGCAAATTGTTTCCGTGTTCCAGAAATGGCTAGGATTAGAAAAACCAAAAGCTTCAAAGATTTTTTTGAGAGAAGTAAATTCAACCAAAAGCGTGGACTTTGTCGGGATGTTGGCGACTGTTTTTTCTGTGCTTTTACCATCATAGGAGCGGCTCCTTCCTCCAACAGCGCCAAGATAACTCCATCTTTTTTTAGCAAAATTGGAAATCGTTTCTAGTGATGTTTTGTCAACCAAAAAGTCTGGGTTAATAAGCACAAGAGCATTTCCCCGTGCTTCTTTTGAGGCCAGATTAACAGCCTTTCCGAAGCCAAGATTGGTTGAACTTTTAATGATTCTTAGATCTACCCTTGTGGATTTAGATATTTTTTTAATTTTTTCGATGTCTGCGTCGGGAAAATCGGAAGAGTTATTGTCTACCACAATGATTTCCTTTGGTTTAAGCGTTGATGACAAAATTGCCGCTAAACACTGTCGCA
>JBDRHU010000068.1:0-3062 GCA_043816565.1 Patescibacteria group bacterium | reverse complement strand
CTGATTTGGGGTTGGGGGAGACCCAAAAGCGGTGGTTAGAGTCAGAATTGCCCGAGTGTTTGTTGATTCCTTGTTTGGCAATTGCCCACATGCCACTGGGCCATCCTTTTTCTGAGCATGTCATGGGAGAGGGGAGTCAGGCGGTTGCCCAAGAGGCCAAATGGTTGAGTCAGCTTTTGCTTGTTAACGGGGTCAAAGAATTGTTCTGCGGACACCTACACTTTGCCTCTTCATACTACCATGATGAGCTGAAAACCAATGTTGTTGGGGCAATTACCCGGGAGCGCAACTATCAAACCTCTAGGTTCGTCGAGCTGAAGATAGACGGCAACGATTGGCAGGTTTCAAATGTAGAAGTAACAGAATCGAACAAACATCCTTAAAATAGTAATTGACAACCATAATAACCCTGTTAAAATAGTAGTGTATGACATTTATTTCGAAGAAACAAACTCGTTTTATTCCGAGAAAAGTTTATCACCAACTTAAAAAACATCTTGCTCAACCGGAGATTTCTTTGATTCTTGGTCCAAGACAGGCGGGGAAAACAACTTTAATGCTTAAACTGGCCGATGAGTTAACAAAAAAAGGAACCCCCAACACCTATTTTAATCTCGATGTTATTGAGGACAAAGAGCATTTTCAAACCCAACACAGTTTGTTGGAAGCGGTAGCCAAAAGGGTTGGCAAAGCCAAAAAAATTGTTGTTTTTATCGACGAGATTCATCGTCTTGAAAACGCCGGTTTGTTTTTAAAGGGGCTCTATGACCTTAACACTGGACACAAGTTCGTTGTTTCTGGTTCTGGGTCGCTTGAGCTCAGGGCGGATATTATCGAGCCAATGACGGGGAGAAAAAAAATCTTTTATTGCATGCCTCTTGCTTTCGGAGAATTTTTTTCCTTTAAGGTCAAGACTGATACTAAACAAGAAAGAGAAAGACTGATCAGGGAATATTTGAGCTATGGAGGCTATCCAAGGGTAGTTACTGCTGTCACCAACGAAGAAAAACTTTCGGTTTTGGCCGAAATTTTCAGAAGTTATTTGGAAAAAGACATCCAGCTTTTGCTTAAAGTGGAAAAAGGAGAATCGTTTTCTCTTTTGGTAAGACTTTTGGCCGAACAGGTTGGCAAAATTGTCAACCGAGCCGAGCTGTCCTCAACACTAGGAGTGACAGAAAGAACTTTGGAAAAATATTTCTATTTACTTGAAAAAACTTTTGTCACCAGTTTGGTTAAACCGTTTTTTACCAATGTCAGAAAAGAATTGAGAAAATCGCCGAAGGTATATTTTAACGATCTTGGCCTTCTTAATTTTTCTCGGGGGTATTTCCAGCAGGATCAGCCTCCAATCAAAGGGGACGTTTTTGAGAATGCTTGCTTTTTGCGTCTAAAAGAGCTTGATCTTTTTGAGGAAATAAAATTTTGGCGATCAAGTAGTGGGGCGGAGGTTGATTTTGTTGTTAACCATCCGAAACTGGGCAAAAATATTCCCATTGAGGTCAAGCTGAATCCTCAAAAAAGAAAGATCAGTAGAAGTTTGATCAGTTTTATTAAAAATTATCAACCTCGAACTGCCATTTTTTATACCCTGAAAGAGAAGGGAACAACGGAGAGGTTGAATACTAAAATTATTTTCTTGCCCTATGAAGAAAAGATAGCCGTTTGAGGAAACCACCTTTGTTTAGGGCAACGATTGGCAGGTTTCAAATGTAGAAGTATCGGAAAAGATTGAGAACTAGTCCTTCTGGATTAGACCAAAATTCTTTTGGGAGACGAAGAAAAGAGCTTTTCGATTATATCCTGAATCAAACCAATGCTTTTTTGAATGATATTTTCTTTTTTCAGATTAGGATTTAGTTTTGAGCTATCGCTTGCCTCAAGGGTTTCGTCTTTTGTTTGATCTTCTTGAGGGAGATTATTCTTTCCAATGATTTTAGAGACGATTTTTGCGATCTTACTTTCGGTTTTTACTTCTTGGCTTTCGGAAACTGCCTCGCTGTTTTCGTTGCTAGTGGGCGAATCGTTGTTCGTTTCACTTTTTTTAGTGGGGGTAACAGTTGGGGTGTTACCACTGACAGTATTAGATTTTGCGACCGTGGTCGGAGTAGGTTTAGCCGGTGAGATCGTTGGGGTACTGGTTGGTGCCTGAGATTGACTGGTTTGAGTAGGGGTAGCGGTTGCCGGTGGTTGGTTGACTGGAACCGGCGTATTAGTTGGTACCGGGACGGTTTGAGTAGGGGTAGCGGTTGCTGATGGCTGGTTGATTGTCATGGTAACTTGGAAGCCCTTACCTCCGTAGAAATAACAATTAGGAGGGCTGGTATTGAGATTGCAGGTTTTGCCGTCGATATAGAGCGTGCCGATCCATTGGGTAATATCTGCCGGCAAACTGGAAGGGAAAACCATTTTCATCAGCACAGAAGGACCACTGTCCGGGGCAATTGTGTAGCTGGCTTGGCTTTGGTCGCTAGTCCAGTTGCCATCGAAACCAACAAATTCTATTCCTGAATACTGGGATGAACTAGTGTAAAGAGTGGTGTCGTAGAGATCTTGTCCGGAATCATTATTGAAAAGAACTACTCCGGTGTATTGGCAGTTGCTTCTGCTTTCACAACTGACACTGACGGAATCTCCCGGAGAAGCAATCCTATAAGACGCGGCCAGAGCACTGGCTGGTTTTAGATATGCGATACCTAAAAGTGCGACAACCGCAATAGGTAAAGTCAGTCTTTTCATAACCTATATTATATAAAAGGTATACCGATAAGTCAAGATAACCCTGTTTGGGGCAACAATTTTCGGATGATTATCGTATAGTAAGTGTATGAGTAGATCAGTCGGTTCACTATTTTGGCAACCAGATCGGGTTTTGTCTCCGGTGTTTAAGTCTTTGGTTTGGACGGCAATTGCCAAAAAAGAGCGCCAATTAATGATCAGAAGTGGTTTTGTTTTTGCCTTGAGATTGGGCTTGGTGTTCTCGGCCTTGATTTCGGCCTGGTGGTTGGTGGCTGATTTGTGGCAGTCCGGGTTTTGGTCGTTACTGCTTAACTTTTCTGTTTTTA
>JBDRHU010000067.1:0-7846 GCA_043816565.1 Patescibacteria group bacterium | reverse complement strand
TCCAGAGGGAAGAAGATTGTTGAGAAAAAAGGTTTGGAAGGGGTTGTTGTCCGATCCACTCTTGGTTCAAGTGATGGATTTCTATCAAAAACTGTTGAGCAAAAAGAAAAAAATTCCTTATCCTCAAAAGTTTTTTGCTAGTTTACCAACCGAACTTCAACAGGGTTTTGGAGAAATCTATCTTAACGCCGGTCGGATTGATTTGGAGCCGGACAAACTGGCAAAAGAGGCCCAAAAGACAGTTGAGTTTTTGAGAGAATTGGTTTTGCGCCAGCGATTGGAAGAATTATCAGGCCAAATTGCCAAAAGGGAACAGGCTGGGTCCAAGAAGAGCTTTTCAAAGCTGGAAAAAGAATTTGTTCTACTGAGCCAAAAACTGGCTGATCTATCTGTTGCCTAGTGTGGTATAATCCTACACAGTTGATGGCGCTAGATCAAAATTTCGCCAAGATTGTCCGCCGACTAATAACTCGGGGCAAAAGCAGAGGGTACTTGACACAGAGCGACATTTTGGCGGCGATCCCCGAACCTCAAAAAGCCATTAATGAGCTTGATCAACTCTACGACTCCATTTTTGAAAAAGGGATTGATGTTTTCGAAAACATTGCCGAGGAAGAAGCCAAAGATGCGGCTGATTCCAAAAAAGCTTCAGTTTCGGCTCTGTCTTTACTATCAGTTAGTACTTCGGTTGATCCGGTCAGAATGTACCTTCGGGAAATTGGCCAAATTTCTCTATTGACTGGCCCTGATGAAGTTAGGCTGGCCCAACAAGTCGAGAAAGGTTCCCAGAAAGCTAGAAAGCAGTTAATTGAAGCTAACTTGAGATTGGTGGTCTCAATCGCCAAAAAATATATTGGTCGAGGATTGACCTTCTTGGACCTGATTCAAGAGGGCAATCAAGGGTTGATGAGGGCAGTAGAAAAGTTTGATTGGCGTCGGGGTTACAAGTTTTCTACCTACGCTACCTGGTGGATCAGGCAAGCGATTACTCGGGCAATTGCTGATCAGGCCAGAACCATTAGGATCCCGGTTCACATGGTGGAAACTATCAACCGGGTTTTCAAAATAACTAGACAGTTAACTCAGAAGTTAGGCCGGGAGCCAACCCCTGAAGAAGTTGCCGAAAAAACTGATTTACCGCTTGAAAAAATTCGGGAAATTTATCAAATCTCTCAAGATACTACTTCCTTGGCAACTCCGGTTGGAGATAGTGAAGACTCTTTTTTGGGTGATTTTATTGAGGACGAGACTCAACCATCACCGTATGACGAAACCTCAAGAGAGCTGTTAAAAGAATTGATTGGTAGTGTTTTAGGAACCTTGGACGAAAGGGAAGCCAAAGTTTTGGAGCTTCGTTTTGGTTTGGATGGAGGCTCCCCGAAAACATTAGAAGAAGTTGGTCGAATTTTTGGAGTTACCAGAGAAAGAATCCGCCAGATTGAGGCCAAAGCAATTCGTAAATTGAGACATCCGTCTCGGAGGAAAAAACTCCAGGATTATCTGGACTAAAAAAAATCAAATGGAAAAAAGACTATTCATCGCCGTATCGTTGCCAAACTCAATCAAAAAACTGCTTTCTGAGATTCAGACTAGTTGCCAAGAAGGGACTGATCCAAAAATGGTCAAGTGGGTGGACAAAAAAGATTTTCACCAAACAATGGTTTTTTTGGGCAATGTCACTTCTGAAAAGACTTCAGAAGTAAAACAGATTTTAAAGTCGTTCACTGGTCGGAAAGCGGTTGATTTGCGTCTTGGTAAAATGGGTTTTTTCCCCGATCGTTTTCGTCCCCGAGTGGTTTTGATAAATTTGGCGGGGGATATTGAGGAATTGACCTCGTATTATCACCAGTTGAGAATGGGCCTACAGAGAGCCGGGTTAGTTTTTGACACCCGTTTTTCTCCTCACATTGCCATTGGCCGAATTAGACTCAACAGAAAAATCTTGAGTTTTTCTAAAAAGAAGATTGTTGAGATTCAGTCGGTACTGGGGGAAAGAGAAGCTAGTTTCAAAGCTGACAACTTCACCCTGTTTGAAAGTAAACTAACCCCCAAGGGACCGATCCACACCCCGCTTTTGAAGATAAAGTTATCGGCGAAGTAACTCGGTTTCCCGATCTGTTAAAATATGGGCATGAAGAAAAGGATTTTAACTGGCGATACCCCGACTGGCAAGTTACACATTGGTCACTATGTCGGAACACTGGAAAATAGGATTAAGTATCAGCATATCTATGATACTTATATTATTTTGGCCAATGTCCACGCTTATGCTAATTACTATCGGGAAACAGACAAAATTAACCAGGATGTTTACAATGTTTTTTTAGATAACTTGGCGGTTGGGATAGATCCTAATGTGGCAACAATTTTTTTGGAGTCTGGGATTCCAGAGATTTTTGAGCTTTACGGTATCTTTTTAACCATGGTCAAACACTCAAGAGTGATTAGGAATCCGAGCGTCAAAGAAGAGATCAAGTATAAAAAGCTTGATCCCTCTGTTGGTTTTGTCGTCTATCCGATATTGCAGGCGGCCGACATTTTGGCTTTTAATGCCGATTTGGTACCGGTTGGCGATGACCAACTACCGATGGTTGAACAGACTCGTGAAATTGCCCGCGATTTTAACAAGGCTTTTGGGCAAACTTTTATTGTTCCCAAGGCTGAGGTTGGTAGAGTGGCTCGTTTAGTCGGCACTGATGGTAAACCTAAAATGAGCAAAAGTGGTCACAATGCGATTTTGCTTTCTGACGACGAGAAAACCTTAAAAGAAAAAGTTTTCGCCACCTATACTGACCCAAATCGGATTCATGTTACCGACCCGGGTAGGGTTGAGGGCAATCCAGTTTTTATCTATCACGATGCCTTTAATCCCGATAAAGATGAAGTTGCCGACCTGAAAGCCCGTTATCAAACTGGCAAAGTTGGAGATAAAGAAGTCAAAGAAAAGTTATTTGTTGCCTTGAACAATTTTCTCAAACCGATTCGGGAAAAAAGAAAATATTACGAAGATCGGCCGAAATTAACCAAAGAAATTTTAGTTGAGGGAACGAAAAAGGCCAGAAAGCTAGTTATCGAAGTGGTCAATGAAGCAAAAGAAAAAATCAAAATCAATCATTTAATAGCTGGTACGGACTAGACCAATGAACGTTCGAGCTGATTACAGTGGCATTGTCAAAAAGTATGGTGAGGGTTTTTTTGCTGTCTATCAAAAGGCTCAAAGAGTGGCCGCCTACGGAAAAGATATTAAGGCTCTTTGGAAAGAGTTGAAAGACAAAAACATTGATGCTCAAAAAGTGGTTATCATGCGTTTGCCGCCGGATCGTTGGCGCTACCAGTCATAGTTTTGAGTTCGCCTACGACCAGATTGAGGTTTTGGGGGATGTTTTTTCTCCAATATTACCGGTGGCTTTATTTTTCCCTGACAAGGGTTGGATGAATTTTGAGTTTCTGTTGGACACCGGAGCAACGGCCACGATTTTGCCATCCTCGATGGCTACCGAGTTGGGGATTGATTTGGCCGGATTAAAGAAAATGTCAATGGCCGGGGTTGAGGGTAGTGGGATTGATAGCTGGCTGGGAGAGCTCAAGGTCAGGATTGGAGATCGGGACCTGACAGTTGATTGTTTTTTTGTTGATAATCCTCAAGCACCGTTTTTGCTCGGTCGGGCTGGAGTTTTGAACGACTACTTTTCTTTGCTGATTGATAGTCGTAAAAAGAAACTGCTTTTAAAAGAAAATTATTGCTTTTGAATTGTGATACCATCTATTTATGCTTTGGATTAATTTCAAAATCTACTCGGAAACATTTGGTGAGAAAGTTTTTGCTTTAGCCGAGGCTTGTTATTCAGTGGCCAAAGCCAGTGGGATTGATATTATTCCAGTGGTTTCGGCGATTGATTTGCGGGCGGTCAAGCAAAAATTTTCTGGTCCCGTTTGGGTCCAGAGTGCTGATCCGTTTTTGTCGGGGGCGCATACTGGTTGGATTTCTCCCCAGGCATTGGTTGAGGCCGGGGCCGATGGGATTTTGTTAAATCACTCTGAACACCGCTTGCCACCGGGAATAGTCAATAAAACTTTGTCTTTGGTCAACAAAAACAAACTCAAGTTGGAAACGATGGTTTGTTTTAAAAGTCAAGGTCAGGCCAGGGGCTGGATTAAAAAAACCAAGTCTGACTTTGTTGCCTATGAACCGCCGGAGCTAATCGGTGGCGATGTTTCTGTTAGTCAGGCCAAGCCCGAGTTGATTAAAAAAATTGCCATGATTCTACCCAAACATAAATTGGTGGTAGGGGCCGGAGTTAAAAACGGCGATGATGTTAGCAAGGCCCTGAAACTGGGGGCAGTTGGGGTTTTGGTCAGCTCTGGAGTGGTTAAGGCCAAGGACCCAAAAAAAATATTGACAGAGTTGGCTAATGCTTTCAAAAATGACCACTAGTCGATATCTTTCCGAAACTAACTTTGACTTTTCCAACAAAACAGTTTTGGTACGGATTGACTGTGATGTTGACTTGAGAAAGGAAAAAAGAACTTGGCTAGTGGATGAGGATTTCCGTTTAAAAGCAGTTTTACCAACCATTCATTTTTTACAAGAAAAACAAGTCAAAAAAATTATTCTTTTGGGTCACCTGGGTCGGCCGAAAGGCAAAGTTGTCAAAGAGTTATCGCTTAAGCCGGTGGCCGATTGGTTTGCCAAGCAAAAAGTTAAGGTTGACTTGTTTGAGAACCTGAGATTTTCTCCTAAAGAGCAAGAGAACGATTTGGGTTTTACCAAAAAGCTTGCCAAAGGGGCCGATGTCTTTGTTAATGATGCCCTGGCGGTTTCTCACCGGCGAGATGCTTCAATTGTTGGTTTGCCCAAAATATTACCTTCGTTTTTGGGCTTAAGGTTTGAGTCGGAAATTAAGGTTTTGTCCTGGATTAGAAAATCGATTCCGAGACCATTGGTTTTTGTTTTGGGAGGAAGCAAGAGTGACAAGGTCGATTACTTGAAATTTTTGAGTGATTTTGCCGACTATTTACTGGTGGGTGGCAAACTACCGCTTTTAACTGACTACAAAAATAAAAAAATGATTTTGGCAAAGCTTTCAAAAAACAAAAGAGATTTATCGAGTGAGTCAATTGAAGAGTTCAAAAAAGTAATTAACTTGGCTAAGGGAATCATTTGGGCTGGGCCAATGGGAGTTTATGAAGAAGAAGAAAACCAAAAGGGGACTTTTGAAGTTGCCAAAGCAATTACCAAAAGTCAGGCTTTTAAGGTTGCTTGTGGAGGCGATACTCATCGGGTGATTTCACGTTTAAATATTTGGGACAGGTTTGATTTTGTCAGCGTCGGTGGTGGGGCCACTTTACAGTTTCTCCAAAAACAGACTTTGCCGGGAATCGAGGCAATTACTTGCCAAAAGTTTTAGGCAATTTTTTGACCCAACTCCAGTGGAGAACCAAGTGAATCAAGACAAGAATGGTCAGGGCGATACTCGAGTAAACATGAATTGATTGCCACTGGTGTTTTTCGATACCTAGAAAATAGGAAGCAATTTGGCGTCCTTGGCCGGTTCCACAAGGAAGAAATATCCAAAGAATAAATCCAGACAGGGCCGAGACAATTCCTGAAAAGAAAGCCAAGATATCAACAATGGCATTTTTTTGTGTTTGATTCATAGACATTAATACTAATATTCTTATAAAAAAGTTGCGCTGACAAGGTTTTGGTTGTACTGCAAAACAGTTGTATAACTTGATTTGCTTGGTTCTTTTGTCTAGAATTATTTTGTATGGGGTTTGCAGGCAAACTAGAAGAAAAAGAACTAGCAATAGAACTTAGGGGAAAAGGATTGTCCTATGGAGAGATCTTGAGACAGGTTGAAGTGTCGAAAAGTACATTGAGTCGATGGTGTAGAGATGTGATTATGAGCCCTGCTCAATTGGGAAAACTACGTCAAAAAAAGCTAATGGGAGCAGAAAGAGGCAGAATTATTGGTGCCAAAAAACAACAACTTAAAAGAATCAGAAGAACAGAGGAATTACTTAAAGATGGAAAGAAAGACGTGGGAAAACTTGACAAAAGAGACCGTTTTATTGCGGGAATAGGCCTTTATTTAGGAGATGGTACAAAAGGTGACAGGGAAGTGGGTTTTTCAAATTCTAACCCGACAATTATTAGGTTTATGGTTGGTTGGTTGCGTGAATTTTGTTTGATCCCAGAAAAAAAGTTTCGTGGACAAATTTGGATCCACGATAATCAAAGTGAATTAGAAGCAAGAAGGTATTGGTCTAAACTAACAGGTATTCCTGTTGATCAGTTCCACGAAAGTTATATTTCCAAAAATAAAACTAGAAGTAAAAAAATCAGAAAAAAGAGGCACGATCATGGAATTTTTGCTATTAGAGTTTCGAGTACAGAAATTCAAAGAAAAATTTTGGGATGGATGGGTGGGATTACCGAAAATGATGTTGTATAATACAAAGCGTACTTTTAAATCCCCGGTAGCTCAATGGTAGAGCGTCCGACTGTTATCACTTTAAATAGCAGCCTCCGAAGGAAACTTTGGGGTGAAAAGAGGGTGAATTCAGGGAAACCTTTAATCTGGTAATCCTGAGCCAAGTCCGCCAGCTGGCGGGAAGGTGCAGAGACTATTCCGTAAGGAAGTACTTTAAAACATTTTTGTTTTTTAGGAAGCGCCCTCCACCTAAGTAGTAAATTTGTCGAACTATAAGGTGATGAGATAGTCCACTCCATAATGAAAATTGTGGGCAAAGTGTAATCGGCAGGTTGTAGGTTCGAGTCCTACCCGGGGAGCCCGCATATACCACTTTGGTATTGTTCTGGTAAAATTGAGCAGTGCTTAACCTATCCGAAGAATTATCATTAGCGAGAGAAACGGGTGAGCTCTATCGTAGGGAAGAAGAGCAGAGGGTGGCAAGAGGCGAGTTGCCTTGGGATAACTACGGCAACTATTCCCACTATGTGAATAAATTTAGCAGGGTGTTGTCGCCAGATAAGTGGTTGGGCAGTGGAACTCCTGCTGCTGTTTTAGAAGTTTGCGGACCGTTAGACTTTGTTAGGGGTTTGGCGCTCGATGGTTTACGCCTCGGGGTTGCCGTAACTTTAAGGGATTTTAGGGGTCCTGGCCAAAAAGCTGCAGACACCCAGCAAGGCCTTTATCTGGTTGAGCAAAACATTTGGGACGATGAGGCCTGGGTGACAGAGGTTTCCGAAAAGCTCAAACAAAGTGGCCACCCTGGTTTTGATCTGATTGTACTTAATCCAGTAGGAGGTTTAATTATTCAAACTGGTGTTCCCGGAAAGCAAACGATTTCTCCTAGTTTTCGGTTACAACATCGTTTACTCAATCAAATGTGGACGCTTGGTAATTCTCGCCAATCTATCGTTCTGGCAGAGTTATACTACCGAGACCCAAGTGAAGCATGGTGTGATAAATTACGGAAAGTGGGGCTTACTGTTACTCACGAACAAACAGTTTATTGCGTCCAAGGCAGTCGAAATCTGGTTGCTGAGTTACCAGCGTTAGATTAGTATCAAAAGTTCGAAAATCGTCCCCCGCCTACAACGCTATGCGTAGTATTGCGGGCAGGCATCCGCCGAGCCAAGCTTGACGAGAAGCGTAATTTGCCATTTCGTTGAATGGTTTTCGTGGATAAATCAGACCTTTTTTGTCTTCTACTCTAAGTTCTGAAGTGTTAACTCTAGATTGTTAAAGTTGCAAAACAGGGATTAAAAGATCCGAAGTTTACCAATGACGCTTTTAAAGTAGTAATGAATGGGGTGGAAAAAGACGGGGACGTATTGCCTTCGAAAGAAATCACAGAGTAAAAAAATCGAATGGGC
>JBDRHU010000066.1:0-5318 GCA_043816565.1 Patescibacteria group bacterium | reverse complement strand
CAGAAGCCGAGATTGATTGGAAACAACCAGCCAAGGTAATTTTAAACCAGATTCGGGCCTTTAACCCATATCCTGGTGCTTATACTTTTGTCAGAGTTAAAGGTAAAAAAATGCGTTTGAAAATTTGGACGGCCCACATTGCAGGGGATATGTTGATTCCTGACGAGGTTCAGCTGGTGGGGAAAAATAGAACGACTCGGATGGTTTTCAATCGTTAGTGGGAGCTGAAGCAAGCAAACGATATCTGCTGTAGTTTGTCGTTAGGATCTTTGTTTTGGCAGATACCTAAAACAGAAGAGATGCGGATGTTTCTTGACGATTTGTTTCAACTGAAATAGACTGGGGGTAAATGGAAAAGAGAAAAATCACTTTTTTGACCTTTGTTTTTCTTTTGCTTGGTTTGTTTGTGACAGTTTGGACAGTTAAAAACAGTTATTTTGATACCAGAAAAAAGGCAATAGAGGTTCCACTAGATCAAAGGAGCAAGTTTCCAGAACATAAAGAAGGAGAACTGTTGCTTAAGTTCAAGGAAACCCCCAAGGGGTTAGAAACTTTCTCACAGAAATACCAGATTAAGACTACAGAAAAAGTTTTTG
Source organism: Patescibacteria group bacterium (assembly GCA_043816565.1). Lineage (GTDB taxonomy): Bacteria > Patescibacteriota > Microgenomatia > UBA12405 > JAHJSD01 > JBDRHU01. Next base: position 4,722 of record JBDRHU010000066.1, on the reverse strand, counting down.
ATGACACTATTTTGTTCCGAAAGGGGTTGGGAAAATCTAAGGCTAAGCCTAAGAGGGAACTACAGACAGACGGTCTTTCTCGGATTTACAAGGTTACCTTCAATAAAGAAGTGCCTGTTGTTGAAATGGCGGAAAAACTTGCCTCTGACCCAGTGGTTGAGTATGTCGAACCCAATTATATTTTTCATACACAGGCAACTCCAGATGACTTCTATTTTCTTGACCACTATCCAGACAATGTTGGCAACCGTGACCCTGAATGGAATCCGCCTTACGATTACCAATGGAATTTGAAAATCATTGACAATATTGAAGGTGCTTGGGATAGCACGACCGGGAGTAGTGGTGTTGTCGTCGCTGTTGTTGATAGTGGCATCGACTATACCCACGAAGAGTTGGGAGGCTGTACTTTACAACAAGTAAATGACAATCAATGTGCCAGATTTGTCCCCGGTTACGACTTTGTTAACGACGACAATAATCCGGCAGATGACCACGGGCATGGTACTCATGTGGCGGGAATAATTACCTCTGTTTCCAACAATGGTCAGGGTATTGCCGGTATAAATTGGGAGGCAAAACTGATGCCAGTAAAGACTTTTTCTGCTGGCGGTGCAGGTTTTAGTGACACCAACGCAAGTGGTATTGTCTTTGCTGCTAACAATGGTGCTCAGGTTATTAACATGAGTTGGGGTAACAACATTCCCACACCGGACATTTCCCTGGTTCTTAAGGACGCCCTAGACTACGCCTTCAGTTTGAATGTGGTTTTGGTTGCTGCCGCCGGTAATAGCAATGATGAGGTTGCCGATGGATATTGGCCGGCTAATTACAAATACGTAATTTCAGTGGCAGCTACTAATGAGGATAATCAAAGATCAAGTTATTCCAATTTTGGCAAAGTTGATCTTGCTGCACCTGGAGGAAACAGGAGTCCTTACAATCTTCTTTCACTCAATGCTCACAACCCTAGCAACTCTTCTTCCTACTTAAATCTTGGTGGTTTACCAGTAGGAAACGGTTACTTACGTTTAGCGGGAACTTCCATGGCCGCCCCTCACGTTGCTGGCTTGGTCGCTTTGGCCCTATCTTTGGACCCAAGCTTAACTAACTTAGAGACAAAGTCACTGCTTGAGTTTAGCTCCACTCAGCTTGGTCCTAGTGTTTTTGATAAAAATTATGGCTGGGGAAGAATAGCTGCGTTTGAAACGATAAGTAATCTTGTTGCCAACCGGTTACCGCCAGTGGCGGAGATTTATTCCCCTCACCGCAACGAGGGTATTACTGGACAATATTCGATTATTGGTACTGCTAACGCTAGGAATTTTCAAAATTACAGCGTGAAGGTTGGGGTGGGCGAGAATCCCTCTGAGTGGAGTACTGACTGTGTTGTTCTTGCTAATGGTGGTGCGGTGCCGGTTACTAACGGGTTGTTGGCAACTTTAGACGTCACTGGTTTTCAAGATCAACAGATAACAGTTGTTTTGGAGGTTATAGACCAGGTCGGTTTAAAGAAAGAAGAGTGGGTATCAGTCCACACCTTTTTTCTCGATTTCGGAGAAAATGTCCAAGTTAACAGCAATTCCACTTCCCCGTACACGCCAGATGGTGCTTTTGGTTCACAAGGAGACTATTATGCTGTTTGGACCGATACCCAAAGTCAACATAATTTTTCCAAAGTTTTTTTCGCTAAATCAACAGATAATGGCAATAGTTTTTCGGCAGACTTTCCTATTTCCGATAGTAGTAGCGAGTATGCCTTTTACCCGTCGATAACAGTTGTTAATGAAGATCTTTTTGTTGTTTACGAAAACCTAGAGAGTTCGGACCTGGAAGCCCCTGGTGCTGATTTGGTGGTAAGGCGCTCGAGTAACAGAGGAACTTCATTTCAAACTGTGGCCACTCTTGATATTTCTAACCTGACTAAACCGCCGTTTGCCGCTAGATTTTTAGAAGCAAAAGTTACTGGGCACGAAGGGAAGCTTTATTTGACTTGGCAGGCGGGTCAAGTTTCGGATAATAATCATGTTCAGGTTTACTTTGCCCGTTTTGACACACAGTCCAACACCTTTGAAGTTGTCGATAGTTTGCGTACTGCAACCATAGATTTGAATTTTAGTTTTCCGCCGCAACCTACCATCGTTGTTGACAATAACGGTGTGGTTTATATCGCTTGGACGGAAATGGTGAACAATGTTTACAAGGTCCTTTTGGTCAAGTCTACCAATGGTGGGCAAGACTTTGATGAACCTCAGGAGCTTTTTGATCAACAGTATGAACACCAAGTTTTTCCGGCACTTGGGATGGGAGAAGATGGGCAGACTATTTATCTTACTTTTGCCGCTCAAACTCCAATTGATTGGGCCAGGGATGTTTGGGCTAGTAAGAGTAGCGATGGGGTTCAATTTTCTGCACCTTACAACATTACCCAAGGGAACTGGGAGAATCCATTTCGAGCGGCTTATTACCAAAGTCCCGTGGCGTCTAATCGTGCTGGCGATGTTTTTGTTGTTTGGCAGGATGTTGGTAGTAACCAAGAGTTTATTTCTAAGGTAGATTCTTCTTTTATCTCCTCTAGTCCACCTTTTGTCGTTGGGAATACGAGCATAAAAACTTCCCTTGTTCCGGCATTAACAGGAAGCATTTTCGCTTTATATGATTCTCCCGGAAAAATAATGAGTAGGAGGATTGGCCAGATGGCTAATCCATCGGTTTCACCTACCCCTTCGCCAATCCCAACTATTCCTTTGCCACCGCCAAACCCCCAGTGTGGCGACGTGATCCCCACTCCATGGGGCTCCCTTTATGCTGGAAGTGTTTTTATTAATAATCAACCTGCTCCGGTTGGAACGCAGGTCTTTGTGCTTAATCCCAGGGGACAAATAGTTGGCTGTAAGATAACTAACATTTCTGGCATATACCCTTATGTAAAGGTATATGGCGAAGACCCGACTTGTTGTCCGGGGATGCGTGACGGCGAACCGATCACTTTTTATGTAAATGGTGTTTTGGCAAGTACCAGTCCTTCCGGGCCTCATATTTGGCACGATGGTTGGGAAGACCACAGGGTTGACCTTTACATCAGTAGTCCCAACCCTGGCTTTGGTCAGGCGATCCGTTTCGATCCAGGGGTTGGCGACACTTGCTCTTATTTGGAGATTCCCGCTTCGGACAACTTGTTGATGGGGGAAAACCTTACAATTGAAGCCTGGTTTAAGCCAGATGAATCAATTTTGAATCAGGGGGGTAGTGGTTTGTTTTCTTTGTTGGCAAAGGAAGGGCTTTCCGGTGGCGGCCACGGTGGCTATAGTCTTTATTTGAGCCAGCCAAAAACAGTCCATGGGTTTTTCCACCTACAAGAGCCTGGTGGTGATTATTTTGGCTTGCAAGAGCTGATCGGTGGGGACAACATCCTTTCCTTTAATTGGCATTTTCTCAAGCTTACAAAGAGTGCTAATCAATTTAAAATGTTTGTTGATGGGCAGTTGGTAAAAGAATTAGTTGTTTCTGCAGGCGGTTTACTTACCGAGCAGCTAATCAACCCTTTTTTTATTGGTGCTTGGAGGCCAGCCGGACAAACCCAATGTTTTAGTAACTATGTCGGCCTGATTGACGAAATCCGTATTTCGGATATTGAAAGGGATTATTTTGGTATTCCCACTGCCCCTTTTACAACAGATGCTAACACTTTGGCTTTATGGCATTTTGACGGGAATCCTGATGATTCAAGCGGAAATGACCATGGTGGAGTAGAAATGGGGGTTGTCCAGTATCCTGCCCATACCACCATTCCGCCAGTGATTCCAGCACCAACCTTTACCCCTACACCAACCCCTCCCGCGCCTACACCAACTACATCAACTGCTGTTTTTTTGACTTCTTTCACTGCCACGCTTCAGAGTGATCAGGTTTTGTTGGAGTGGGAGACGGCTATGGAGATGGAAAACGCTGGTTTTAATCTTTACCGTGCCGATTCTGTTAATGAGCAAAGAACAAAATTAAATTCTAGTATCATTTCTGGACAACCACCGGGAAGTGTTACCGGAGGTAGTTACTCTTTCGTCGACACCAATGTTGTTTCGGGTGAAACTTACTATTATTGGGTGGAAGATGTTGATCTCGGCGGAATTACCACCTTTCACGGGCCGGAAAACATTAGTGTCCCCGTAATTACCCCTAACCTGACCGCTACCTTAACTCCAGTTCCAACTCCGACACCAGTTCCGACTAATAGTGTTCCGTCAATTATCACCCAAAGACTGGTGACGACTAGACGTTTTCAGCCATATAAAGTATCAATTGTCGCTGTTGATCCAGATGGAGATGACCTTTCAATGGTAATTGAAAAGTTACCACTTTTGTTTGCTCGAAAAAAATGTACCCGGTTAAGGGCCGGAAGATTGGTTTGCCAAATTAAGGGCATCCCTTACCGTGTTGGTCGATATCCGGTCAAAATTATGGCCAAAGACAGTTTCGGAACAGAAACAACAAAAATACTTTTCCTGACAGTTCTTGACAGGAAACGCTAACAACACTTGCACATTGTTTTTAGAAGGGGGAACTATCAAAGGACAATCAGTGCACACGATTATCAGGATTGCAAACCCCAAACCAAACCGCCGGAGAATTAACCGATCAGTTGTTTGAGTTGGGAGCCAATCGCTTGGTTGACCTTTTAAAAGAAGATTTTTGGGTGCTCAAAGCTCAAGATCACCTCAAAGC
>JBDRHU010000065.1:0-4672 GCA_043816565.1 Patescibacteria group bacterium | reverse complement strand
CTTTTATTGATTTGGCGGTAGAGTTGGCCGTTAACAAAAAAAATAAATCCATCCGGGTCACGAAAGGATGAGGTTTCGGCACTACTTGTCTGCTTTTTCATCTTCTGTTTTTTTTGTCTTTTTCTTTGAAAAGAAATCTTTGATTTTCTGCCAGTTGAGTTTAAGAATATAGCCGGTGCCGGCCAGCGAGGCGATCAGAATTTGAATCAGGTAACTACCACTACCGGGGTCAAGGTAAGCATGGGCTTTAGGCGGAACAATTAAAAGTATTAAAACAAAGACAAAATTTAGTTTAACTGTGGTTTTTAACATCAGGCAATTATATACTTTGTACTAAAGCATGACAAGGAAAAGATTGGTTCTATTTTTTTTGATTCTTTTTCTTTTTTCTCTTTCGCGGGTGGCGGTTTTGGCCCAAGGAGAAATTGACTGCCCTAACCGTTATTTGACCCTGATTAATCCGGTTAGGGGCAGGAACTTGTGGTTAGATCAAAGTCTAAGACCACTTGAGGATCAGTATGGATTAATTGCCAGCTACGGTTTTTCGGCCACTTGGCTGTTGCAATACGATGCCCTAACAGACGAAGAGCTGGTTGGTTTTGTTAAAAACCAGTTTTCTTCTAACCAAGAGCTTGGTCTTTTTTTAGAAGTTTCACCTGATTTGGCCGAATCGGCTCGAGTTGTCTATCCGCCACTTTTGCCTTGGTATGATCCCCAAGCAGTGTTTTTGTCTGGCTATTCCCAGAGTCAGCGACGAAAATTAATTGACACCGTTTTTGAGAAATATAAAAAAACTTTTGGAGATTATCCGGCTTCAGTCGGGGCCTGGTGGCTTGATTCTTACTCTTTGGAATATCTGAAAAGCAAATATGATATCAAAGCTGTTTTAATTGTCGCCGATCAAAAAACGACTGATAACTACGGAGTCTGGGGCCAGTGGTGGGGAGTGCCTTATTATTCTTCCGAAGCCAATGTTTTAATTCCCGCCCAAGAAAAAGACAAGCGGGGTCTTGTTGTTCTTCAGTGGGCCCAAAGAGATATTTCCAAGGCCTGTGGCGAGGGCCCAAGTTCTTCCAACTATTCTCTTCAGGCCAATGACTATACCGAAAGAGGATTGGATACTGCCTACTTCAAGAAACTAATAGCTAGTTATTTAGATTGTGATTTGCCTGTTGGTCAGATCACCGTCGGTTTGGAAACCGGGATTGAAAGCGTCAAATCGTTTGCCGAATACGAAAATCAGCTTGAGGCATTGTCTGGAATCGAAGTGGTTGAAAATGTCACTATGAGTCAGTTTTCAGACTACTATCAGGATATTTACCAGACCAATCCAGAAAGACTAGTTTTAAAAGACGACCAAAGTCAATGGGTTTTGACACCACAGGAAAGAGTAAACGAGTACTTAAAAGAAAAAATTGCTTATCGGCCCGACTTGGCTTTTGCCGATTATTTTGTTGCTGACAAATCAAGTTTCCTGGACAGGAAGTTACCGATTAACCAGTCAGAAAAGCAAAACTTTACCGGTCAATTTTTGATTTTATTAGCATTTGTTTTGGGATTTGTGATCTATCGTCGATTTGCTTTGACCAAAAATTACTGGTCGGTGTCTTTATTTATCTTGGCTTGTTTTTTAACAACTCTTTTGAGTTATCCTAAGTTTGCTTGGCAGGTCTATTTCGGACCGGTGGTCGGAAATATTCCGGTAACTCAATTTCTTTTAGTACTAATTTCTTGTTGTCTTTTCATTCCGGTTTTAAAAATTTTCACCAAGAAGATCAAAAACGTTAAATTATTAATATTGTCTCTGTCGCTTTCTTTTGCGGCTGATTTTGTTGTTAGCCTTTTGAGATACACCCAGCTGGGGAATGATCGGTATTTTGGAATTGCCTATGACGCCTTGAGATTTATTGGCCTTAGAGTTTCACCAAGCTCCTTGGCGGTTGTCAACCAAGATTTTTCCTCGTTGGTGGCTGGGACTTTGCTTAAGTTCGACTTTGGCTTGATTTGGGCAAGTAGATTAGTTGCTTTTGTCGTTTATCCACTGGCCCATTTTGTTTTGGGAATGTTGATTTATTGGTTTTTAAGTAAATTGCCAAAAAGATTACGCCAGATTGTTCTGGTAATGTTGTTTATTCTCTTTTGTTTCTATCTCTACCAGACAATCAATCTTGATCCGAGGGTGGTTTTGCCTTGGGGATACTGAAAGCTTTCTTTGGTGCTGAAAACAACCTTTGAATTGTTTTCATTGACAGTGAAAACAATTTGTGTTATAGTAGACGAGTATGGTGGACCAACTTCAGACAAAAATTACCAAAGACCTTTTGGCTTCAGCGCTAAAAGAACAACACGAATTTTTTATGACTCGCGATCTTGGTGTTCAGAGGGAAATACTAGAGGGATTGAAAGACATCGTCAGCGCCCCCCAAGTTACAGTGATTACCGGTTTGCGAAGGGTAGGCAAGTCGACTTTGCTGGCCCAGGTAGCTAATAAATATCTCAAAAACGATTTTTACTTTGTTAATTTTGAGGACGAACGGTTATTGAATTTCCAGGTTAAAGATTTTGATTCGCTTCATGAGACACTTATCAGTTTGTTTGGCGAAAAAAAGACTTTCTTGCTCGACGAAGTACAAAATGTTCCCGAATGGGAAAGGTTCGTTCGTCGCTTTAGTGATCAAGGTTACAAATTTATCGTTACGGGATCAAATGCTTCTCTTTTAAGTCAGGAATTGGGGACAAAATTAACCGGTCGTTCGATTAGAGTAGAGCTTTTTCCGTTTTCGTTCCGAGAGTTCTTAAAATTCAAGAAGGTCAAAATACCTGACATGAAAGTTTTGACTACTAGACAAAAAGGACAATTGCACAAATTCGTGAATGAATATCTTGTTTTGGGTGGCATTCCGGACGCGCTTAAGTATCCAGAACTAGAGATTCACAAAACACTTTATGACGATGTTTTGTATCGTGATATTGCCACTCGTTATAAACTGGATAATGTAAAAAGCTTGAAAGAGTTGGCTTTTTATCTGGTGAGCAATATTTCCGCTTTACTGTCGTTTAACAAACTTAAAGATTTTCTCAAGCTAGGGAGCGTCAATACCGTTAAAAGCTACATTGACTATTTGGAAAACGGTTGGTTGTTTTTTATAGTTAATAAATATGCCTATTCTGTTAAAGAACAGCAAATCGCCGCCAAAAAACTGTATTGTATCGACACTGGTTTGGCACAGTCAGTTGGTTTCTCTTTCTCGAAGAATAAAGGCAAGCTAATGGAGAATGTGGTTTTCCTGCAATTACGAAAGAAATATCGGGATGTGTATTATTACAAAACGGCTCAAGGTCTCGAAACAGATTTCTTTTTACCAAAAGAAAATATTTTACTTCAGGTGGCCCAATCTTTTGATTTAGAAGAAACGTGGGAGCGAGAATTAAGAGCGCTTGCTGTCGCTAAACAAGAGCTTAACAAAGTTGAGAAACTTGTAATAGTAACCGAAAACGAGAAACAGACACTTGAAATAGATGGCGCTAGTATTCAAGTTGTTCCATTGTACGAATGGTTACTGCAAGTAAAAGCAGACAAATCTTGACAATTCGCTTCAAAATGATACGAATGTTGTACGCGAGTGAGACGAATATCGATAAGCTGCCATCAACGAGCGTGTTGTTTTTTGCCTGAGAGACGGTTCGGAAGTTTGCATCGTTATGGAAGTTTATCATGCTTTTGACTTTGCCTATCAATTTGTTAGACTAAATTTAGTGATTGATCGAAAGGGGGCGAGATCATGAAAAAGTTTTTGTTTGTTTTGAGTTTTTTGTTGGTACTATTTTTCCCAAAAGTAGTTTCGGCGGCTTCTCCGACCTATGGTAGCGCCAATGTCGATGGGATAGTTGGAGAATGGACTCCAGCTGACCATTTTAGCAATCTTTATCGAGCTGGCGATCCAAGCCAATCGGTTCTATCAACCGTGAGTTTGCGTTACGATTGTACTAATCAGATCTTGTACGCAGCTGTTTTTGCGACCGATGGTTCTAAGATTGAGAGTTGGAGGAACGGGGAACATTGGATTAAGATCAACGGTAACAAGTTGGTTGATGATACCTTTGGCGATGATGGAATTGCTCCTGATTTTGCCTGGGAACCGGTTTCAAGGCTTCTTAGTTATGCCAATCACTGGGAGGCGTCAGGCCCACTAACACCTACTACCCATAACATTAGTGTTCATACTCAGGTTAAAGATGGGTCTGGTCAGAGTGGCCAAACAGCGGCTGTCTATAATTTTCCGCTAACAATCAATTGTTCAACAGCGGTTGCCGGGGTGATTCGTTTTGAAGCTTTTGCCGAGGCAAGACGAAACCGGATTGTTTGGGAGACAGCCAACGAGTTAGACTTGATTGGATTCAACCTTTATCGATCGCGCTCTAAAGTTGGTCCCTATACCAAACTAAACCAATCTTTAATTGTTGCCAAATTCCCGGGTTCTCCGACAGGAGCGACTTATTCGTTTTATGACTTAACTCGCCTGATGGGTGGAAGTTTGTTCAGTGGAGAGACCTACTATCGTTTAGATCAGATATCAAATGGTGGAGAGGTGACCAGCTATGGACCAATTACTCTGGGAGGGTGGTTACTTGATTTAGGGTGGAGCAGGTGACGGCAACAGAAATTTGGTGT
>JBDRHU010000064.1:0-5571 GCA_043816565.1 Patescibacteria group bacterium | reverse complement strand
TGTGAGTTTTGGCCTCCCGGATTGAAGTTTTAACAGCATTGTTAGAAATTAGCAGTTCAATTGCCGGCACCCGAGAATTCTCAACTGTCGGGATTAGTCGTTGAGAAATGACAGCGCTCAAAACAGCCGCCAGCTGAGACCTGGCCTGACCCTTGGCCCCTTCTGGAAAAACATCGATAATCCGGTCAATCGTTTGGGCGGCGCTATTGGTGTGGAGAGTGGAAAAAACCAAGTGGCCGGTTTCAGCAATCGTCATCGCCGCCGCCACTGTTTCTAGGTCTCTCATCTCGCCGATGAAAACCACATTCGGGTCTTCTCGCAAACAAGAACGGAGAGCATTTGCCCAACTCAAACTGTCACTGCCAATCTCTCTTTGAGAAATCATTGACTTGATCGGTTTGATTAAAAATTCAATTGGATCTTCAACGGTAATAATGTGTTCGTTCCGATTTTGATTGATTTCATTCAAAATCGCCGCTACCGTGCTGGATTTGCCATGCCCAGTTGGACCGGTAACCAAAACAAATCCCTGCTTGAGGGTGGCAAACTGCTTGAGGGACTCAGGCAACTTCAATTCCTCAATCGTCGGTACTTTTTCGGAAATGATTCTAAAAGCGGCCGCCAAGGCTCCTTGGGCAAAATAGACATTGACCCGAAAGCGAGTGCCGTCGGAAAGGGAATAAGAAAAATCCAGTTCTTTGTCGGCCAGCAAAACTTCTTTTTGCTTTTCGGTCAGGATCGTTGACAACAAGGTTTTGCTAGTTTCGGCAGTAACAATCTGCCCGTTGACTGAAGCGGCTGACAATTCACCATTAACCCGCATCATCGGTGGTACTCCTGGCAGGATATGTAAATCAGAAGCCTTGTTTCTGGCAGTTAGCTCAAGTAGTTGCTGAATGTTGCTGTTTGTCATTTGATCAATTTTGGGCCACCCGAAGGACTTCTTCGACGGTGGTAATCCCCTCTAAAACTTTTAAATAGCCGTCTTGAACCATCGTCATCATTCCTTCTTCTCTGGCCTGTTTTTCAACATCTCCGGAAGCGGCCTTGTTTAAGATTAGTTTGACAATGGCATCACTAATCGGCATGACTTCAAAAATACCAATTCTGCCCAGGTAGCCAGTATTGTTACATTCCGGACAACCCTTGCCTCGCCAAAAGGTTAATTCCTCTTTTTTGGTAATCTTTTTTTGAGCCTCAAAACCGGGTTGGAAAAAATCTCCCAAAACTTTTTTAACATCTTCAATCGCCTCCGGCGGGGGATTGTGTTCTTCCTTGCAAGCAGTACAAATTCGGCGCAAAACTCTTTGAGCTAAAACACAGTTTAAGGAAGATACCAATAAAAACGATTCGGCTCCCATGTCCATCAAGCGAGGCGGGGCACCGGCAGCATCATTAGTATGCAAGGTTGAGAAAACCAAATGGCCGGTTAAGGCGGCATGAATTGACAACTCGGTAGTTTCCTCATCTCTGATTTCTCCAACCATAATAATGTCTGGATCCTGCCGTAAAAATGATCGTAAGGCCGAGGAAAAGGTCAAACCAGCTTGAGGATTGACTTGAACTTGGTTAATGCCTTCAATCTGGTATTCAACCGGATCCTCAATTGTCATAATGTTAACCTTGGTGGTACTTAACTTGGTCAAAACTGAATAAAGGGTACTGGTTTTACCAGAACCGGTTGGTCCGCAGACAATTAACATGCCGTGAGGCTTCTCAACCGCAATCTGCAAATCGCGCAGGGCCTTACCTCTTAATCCCAACTCTTGAAGAGTTGGGATCTTTGACTGTTTTTTTAACAATCTCATCACCACTTTTTCCCCGTAAACTGTCGGAGCGGTTGAAACTCTCAGGTCGACTTGCTCGCCGTCGGCGGTAAAAGTGAAACGACCGTCTTGGGGCACCCGTCTTTCGTCGATTTTCATATCAGCCAGAATCTTGATTCTGGAAATAACTGCCTCATGAACCTTTTTGGGCAAAAGCAATTTCTCTAGCAAGATACCATCAACCCGATACCGAACCCGAGTGCTCTCCTCTCGAGGCTCAATATGAACATCAGAGGCCCGAGACCGCATTGCAAACTGTAAAATAGTCGCCACAATCTTGGCAATTGGGGCTTCTCGAATCACTTCTTCTAAGTGGTCCAAGTCGGGTAACTTTTTTTTCTTGTCTGATTCTTTGAGGGCCTCTTTTACCTGGGTGGTTAATTCTTGCTCATATCTTTCTTTGATGGTCTTATCAATCTGTTCTGGTAAGGCCATATGGGCGATAATTCCCATCTCGGTTTTTTTCTCTAGAAACTCAATCGTTTCAACGTCCAGCGGATTGGCCATGGCGACAAAAAGTCGCTGACCTTTCTGGTCGAGATTAAAAGGAATCAGGTGATACTTTTCGGCTACCCCTCGGGGAATATAGGAAACACTAACCGGAGAAAAACCGACCTTGTCCAGATTAACAAAGGGGACGCCAAAAACATCGGCCTTGGCCATCAAGATATCTTCTCGACTGGCAATCTTTTTAGAACCCAGAATCTCTTCTTGGCTTTTGCCAGTTTCCAAGTGAAGCAAGTCAACCTCTTTGGCCTGCTGTTCGCTTATCAAACCTTTATCTTTCAAAACTAGGGCAATCGTTTTGTCATTCATCTGTTTTCCTATCCAATAGTGACACAAGCGACAAAAGAATTCAACTTTGTTAGAATTGACCAAATGGCATACTTGATCGTCGGCGGTAATCACCAGAGCCGGAAAGACAAAATTCTGTTCATCTGTCAACAGCTAGGCATTGACCTGTCAGACAACCAACCCGACCAGTTGATCATCAGACCGGAAAATAGTATCGGCATTGACCAAATCCGGGATATTAAAAGATTTTTGAATCAAAAAAGCTGGCAGGGTGGCCAAACTAAAGTCGCCATCATCTTTGAGGCTGACCAAATGACCAACGAGGCCCAAAACGCTCTACTCAAAACCCTGGAAGAACCGCCGGCCAATTCGGAATTAATTCTGGCGGCCAAAAACAAAACTGGGTTGCTACCAACCATCATCTCCAGAAGCCAGTTGGTCTATCTACCCACCGCCCGTCAATCTACTAAAAAAGAAGATCAGACCGATTGGGAAAAAATTGAAAAAATGACTATTGGTGATCGGATGGAATATTTTCAGTCAATCCCTCAAACCAGCTCCGGATTGGAAGATTGGTTAAACGACAAGATTAGGGTTCTTCAAGAAAACCTCTCGGCTGATCAGACCAAAAGCCAGACTATTGCCAAACGAATAAAACTACTAGACCAAGCCCGAGTGATGTTGGGAAACAACCTTACCCCGATTCGGATCCTCGACTGGCTGGCGATGAAGCTTCCCCAGGCACGGATGCCTGGGGGTATTCTCTGATTTTTAAAGGTCAGCTTTGTTTTGTTCGCTTCATTTCCGAGTGCAGAGACTCGGAGTATTCGCGAACTGTTAAAATAAAACTTTAAGACCCCTGATTAGAACACTTTAGCTTTTTTGCGGTTGATTCTGCGGAGATTGTCTTCTAGAATAGAGACAGAATGTTTCAACCAAAATACACCATTAGCGGTCAAATCCTGCAGAATATCTCTCAAATTGAGGCTGCTAAGGCCTTGATTGACCACTCGCCAATTATTCCGGCTTACGAAAAACAGTTCCGAGAAGATGCCATTACCAGAACCGTCCATTATGGAACCAAACTAGAAGGTAATGAGCTGAGCTTCGGAGAAGTAGCCAAAATCATTGAGGGCGAAAAGATTGTCGCTGGCAAAAGAGACATTCAAGAAGTCATTAACTATCGTCAAGTGTCTAATTACTTAGAAAAACTAATCATTGACCCTAGTCAAAAAGACTCCCTTTACAGCAACAAAACGCTTTTGGAACTCCACCGATTAGTGGTTGACAAGGTCGTTCCCCAAAACCAATCAGGAGTTTTTAGAAAACTTCAAGTAACAATTAGAAATAGTGCTACTGATGAGGTATTTTTTCGACCACCACCGCCGGCGGAGGTGCCATTTTTGGTTGGTGAATTGTTTGGCTGGTTAAACAGCGAGGCGGGCAAACAGGGCCATCCGGTCATTCGCTCCGGGGTGGCTCACTACTTTCTGGTGGCTGTCCACCCTTTTACCGAAGGCAATGGTCGAACCTCTCGGGCAATGGCAACCTTAATTCTAATGGCAGAAAACTACAATATTAAAGGTCTGTTTTCTTTGGAAGAATATTTTGACCGTCAGGCCGAAAGCTATTACAACTCCCTTCAGGCCGTTTCTGCCCAACCAGGAGACCTGAGCCAAAAAGATCAAACTCCTTGGTTGGAGTTTTTCACCTTGGCGCTGGCCTCAGAGCTGAAAAAAGTTGAAGAAAAAATTAGAAACCTATCCTCCGACTTGCAGTTAAGGAAACGCTTGGGAGGCAAACAAATTCCGCTAACCGAACGCCAGATCAAACTGGTTGAATACATGCGTCAGTTTGGGGGATTACGAATCAGTGACGCCCAACAAATCCTACCAATGGTCTCCGATGACACCATTTGGCGGGACTTAAAAAAACTAATTGAGTCTCGGATAGTTGAAAAAAGAGGCAGTACCAAGGGCGCTTATTATCGCCTGGCTTCTTAAATAATAATGACCGGCAAACAATTAGCTCGATTCTGGTTACGACTGGAACAAACCAGCTCCCGAAATGAAATGACCGTCATTCTGGCTGAATTGTTTTCCAAAGCCAGTCTGGATGAGATTGACAAGATCGTTTACTTATCCCTAGGCCGACTAGCCCCCCTTTATCAGACCATTGACTTTAATCTGGCCGAAAGAATGATGATCCGCGCCTTGGCTTTCAGTTTTAAAACCGACGAAGCCGAGGTCAAGAAACTTTTTTCTCAAATGGGAGACATCGGTGGAGTAGCCGAAAAACTGGCTTCCAAAACTGAGGCTAAAAGAAACATTAATGTTGGCCAATTGTTTCAAAAACTGCTTGAAATCGCCCAGCAGTCGGGCACCGGCTCCCAGGACCGGAAAATTAGGTTGCTCTCAGACTTATTTTCCCAACTAGACCCAGACACGATCAGATATGTGGCCAGAATTCCGGTCGGCAAGTTAAGACTCGGCTTTTCAGAAATGACCATCATTGACGCCATCTCCTGGATGGAAGGGGGAAACAAAGATCTCAAGGTCGAGTTAGAAACCGCTTTTAATGTCAATCCTGACATTGGCCTGCTGGCCAAAACCTTCAAACAATCCGGTTTGCCTGGGATTAGAAAAATCAAACCGGTGGTTGGTACTCCGATTAAACCAGCCCTAACCGAAAGACTGCCTAATCCAGAAAAAATCGTTGAAAAACTGGGGATTTTTGCGCTTGAACCAAAATATGATGGCTTCCGGGTTCAGATTCATTTTGATCGCCAAGCAAAAACTGATTCGACCAATCTTTTATTTACCGATGGCGGGGGAATCAGCTCTCTTTTTTCCCGACGGTTAGAAAACACTACCGAGATGTTTCCGGAAATTGCCCAAGCGGTCAAAAAACTGCCAGTTAAATCAGTCATTCTTGACGGTGAGTTGATTGG